>CBDTUH010000087.1:0-11124 GCA_965363375.1 uncultured bacterium | reverse complement strand
TAATTGGTTGTCCGGCGAAAACACCTGCTGTTCCTTGCTTCCTTTTGCTGAGTAAATAATACCGGTTTGTAGGAACAGTTTTTTGCTTAATGGTATATTGGTGATAAAACCCATGCGTAGGCCGCCTTTAGTAGACGAAGTACGCGCCACTGTATCGGGTGAATAGGTAAATGCAGGCGATACAGATGCGGGCTGCGGGCCTATGATGATGCCACCATTGAACTGTGCTTTTGATGCCGAAAAAGAAAGCAGTAGCAGAAAGCTGAGAAACCTTTTTTTCATAAGTATTGGATAATTGGGTGCTGGTTTAGTGCACAAGATATATATTAAAGATCAAATTTTATACCCTGCGCCAGCGGTAAAGTAGTGCTGAAATTAATAGTATTGGTCTGACGACGCATGTAAATGCGCCAGGCATCCGAACCGCTTTCGCGGCCGCCGCCGGTTTCTTTTTCGCCGCCAAAGGCGCCGCCAATTTCTGCACCCGATGTACCAATGTTTACGTTGGCAATACCGCAGTCGGAACCTGCAGCAGAAAGAAACTTTTCGGCCTCGCGCAAGTTCAGCGTCATGATAGATGATGACAAACCTTGCGGCACGCCGTTTTGTATGGCTATGGCATCTTCAAATGTTTTGTATTTGAGCAGGTATAAAATAGGGGCAAAGGTTTCGTGCTGCACTATGCTGTAGTGCGGTTGCGCTTCGGCAATGGCAGGTTTTACATAACAGCCGCTTTCAAAGCCGGCGCCTTCCAGCCTGCCGCCTTCCACTACAAAAGTTCCGCCTTCTTCCTTGCATTTTTCAATAGCCTGTAAATAAGTTTCTACGGCATCTGTATCAATCAGTGGACCTACATGGTTTTTTTCGTCCAGCGGATCGCCAATGCGCAATTGTCCGTATGCCGCCACCAGCTTTTCTTTTACAGCCTCGTAAATGCTTTCGTGGATGATAAGGCGGCGTGTGGTGGTACAGCGCTGACCGGCCGTACCCACCGCGCCAAACACCGAACCCGGAATGGCAATATTGAGGTCGGCATCGGGTGTAATGATGATGGCATTGTTGCCACCTAATTCTAAAAGCACACGTCCCAGGCGCGCGCCTACGGCAGCGCCCACTGCCTTGCCCATGCGGGTGGAGCCGGTAGCGGAAATAAGCGGAATGAGCACATCATTAGACAATCTTTCTCCTAAATCTCTTTCGCCAATTACCACATTGCTTACACCTTCCGGAACATTGTTGGCTTTAAAAACTTCGGCAATAATGTTTTGGCACGCTATGGCGCAAAGTGGTGTTTTTTCGGATGGTTTCCAAATGCATACGTCGCCGCAAACCCAGGCCAGCGCTGCGTTCCAGCTCCACACCGCCACCGGGAAGTTGAAGGCGGAAATAATACCAACAATGCCCAGCGGGTGCCATTGCTCGTACATGCGGTGGCCGGGGCGCTCGCTGTGCATGGTAAGGCCGTGCAGCTGCCGCGACAGGCCAACGGCAAAATCGCAGATGTCAATCATTTCCTGCACCTCGCCATAACCTTCCTGCAGGCTTTTACCCATTTCGTACGACACTAGTTTGCCTAGTGCTTCTTTATTTTTGCGCAAAACTTCACCCACCTGGCGCACCACTTCACCGCGCTTGGGCGAGGGCCACAGCCGCCATTCTAAAAATGCTTCCTGCGCCTTTTGTACCACGGCATCGTAAGCGGGTTCATCCGCTGCTACTACTGTGGCAATTTTTTTGGCATCTACAGGCGAAAACGTCTCTATTTCCTTTCCACTGCTTTTGATCCAGTCAACCCCGGTGGAGGCGCCAAGTGAAGTTTCTTTTATTCCTAATGCTTTTAAAATGTCCTGCATCACTCAATGTTTTTAAAATTTTACGGCAAAGCCACCCATCAGCCAACGGCCCGGCATTGGCGCACCCAATAAGTCGCTGTATTGACGGTCAAAAATATTGTCGGCCTGTGCTACCAGGCTCCATTTCTTTTTATAAATAAATGCTTCGGCTTTTGCGTTCATGACAAAATAATCTTTTGTTACAGCTGCATGTATGGCGGCGGCCTGTTGTGCCTGTCGCACTTTGTACAATCCGTTAGCGCTTAACACCAGCCAGCTGTTGCTGTAGGTGGCATTAAAGTTACCGAGGAATTTGGCGTGCGATGAAATGTAAAATGAAGTTTGCGCCTCCGAGCTTTTAGATTGCAGCCACAGCAAACCTGCTGAAAGTAAAAGCTGGCTTTGCTGCGACAGTTTTTTTATTACCTGCGCATCTAACTCCACGCCGCTGGTGGCTACACTGGAAATATTTTTAGCCAAAGCATAGCTCCCGCCTGCTACCAGGTTGGTTTGACGGGGCATTTGTGCATAAGGCGTCACTACATAATCTATCAGGTCGTTGTGGTTGCGACGGAAATAGGAGGCTGATAATTTCAATTGATTGTTGAGCAGGTAATCGGCACCCATTTCGTAACTAAAAGAACGCTCGGCAGAAAGATCCGGATTGCCAATACGGCCGCTGGTAACTACCGCTTTATTGTAATTGTTGAAACGTTCTGTAAAATCAGCTTCTCGAATGGTTTTGCCCGCACTGCCGCGCAGCTGCAACTGCTGAAAGGAAAAAGAGACGTTTACCTGAGGCACCCATTCAAAACCACTGCACTCGTTCCAGTCAAGCCGCAAGGCCGGGTTAATGTGCAGGTTTTCGTCAATTGTTTGCTGCAACATTACAAATCCTGCTGCCTGCGCCACTTCGTGGTTCCCGCGGTCGTTCGATTTGATAGAGCGGCTTTGCACCTGCGCACCAGTGGTAATACTTGTATTGTTCCAGCGTTGCTGATAAGTAGCCAATGATTGCCAAAGCTTCGATTTATTTAAATTAGCAACAGAGGCTTTATTATAGAGGTAGCGGTCTTCGCCGGTTTTGTAGCCAGCGCTAAATGAAAACGTCTTATTTTCCTTTTGATAACCTAATCTTAATTGGTTCCATACCGTTTTCACGCGCTCTTCTGCGGTGTCCGATGCAAAAGTGGTGTAGTAGTTCTGTGCAGAAAAATTGCGGTCGTCGTAAGCCGAACGGAAAGCCAGTTGCCAATCTTTATTTAATTGCTGGGAAATTGAAAGCGATGCGGTAGAAACGTGCAAAAATCCTTTTGTGCCGCGCTGCGGCTGTCCGCTTGCATTGTTGGTAAGCAGCCCGCCGGCAATTGCTGTATTGCCACTTTTTATAAAGCCACCCGCTTGTACATTGAACAAACCATACTCGCCACCCATTACCTGCACCTGTGCCTCTTTTTTATCGCCTGTATTTTGCCTGGCAAATGTTTTCGTTATGATATGTATAACGCCGCCCACCGCTTCGGAGCCATAGATGGCGGAAGAAGCACCTTTTAAAATTTCGATGCGGTCAATTTCTGCCGGCGCAATGGGAATATAAGAGCTGAAGTGGCCGGTCACCGGGTCGTTAATGCGCAATCCATCCAATATTACCAATACCTGTTGAAAGGTGCCGCCGCGAATCACAAAGTCGCTTTGGGCGCCCATAGGGCCCCGGGCCTGCACTTCTATACCCGGCAGGTAGCGCATCAGTTCGTCTATCGAGTGTACAGGCAATTGCTGAAAACGTTCGCCTTTTATAACCAGTACATTTCTGCCTGTTTGTAAAACGTTAATAGGGTTCATGGAGGCTGTAACTGTAACGGGGTTTAGTTCCACTTCTCCTTCCTGTGCCATACCTATACCCAACGTTAATGCCGAAAGCCCTGTAAATAATACTTTTCTGAAAATCATTCAATATCTATTTGAGGGCGCAAAGATAAAAGGGATTTGAGACGTTTTTAGTACGATTCTGATTCGTTGGGAAAGTCGCCGGTTTTTACATCGTTGATATATCCTTTTACAGCCGTTGTAATCTGTTCGTGCAGGTTCAGGTATTTGCGTAAAAAGCGCGGGTTAAATTCGTTATTGATGCCCAGCATATCGTGCATTACCAGCACTTGCCCGTCGCAATAGTTGCCCGCACCAATGCCAATGGTAGGAATGGTTAGGCTTTCTGAGACTTCTTTGGCCAGCTGCGCCGGAATTTTTTCGAGCACCACGGCAAAGCAGCCGGCTTCCTGCATCAGCAGCGCATCTTTTTTTAATTTCTGTGCTTCGGCTTCTTCCTTAGCGCGTACGCTATAAGTACCGAATTTGTAAATAGATTGTGGCGTCAGGCCCAGGTGCGCCATTACCGGTACACCAGCAGAGATGATTCTTTTTACTGAATCCATAATTTCTTCGCCGCCTTCCAGCTTAATGGCATGGGCGCCGGTTTCCTTCATAATGCGGATAGCGGAGGCAAGGGCAATATCACCGTTGGATTGGTAGGAGCCAAAAGGCAGATCCACCACGACTAGGCAGCGGTGGGCACCGCGTACTACAGAACAGGCATGGTAGATCATATGTTCGAGCGTAATGGGCAGCGTGGTTTCATGGCCGGCCATTACGTTGGAGGCAGAGTCGCCCACCAGCAAAACATCTATGCCGCTTTCATCAAAAATGCGGGCAAATGAATAATCATAGGCGGTCAGCATCGATATTTTTTTTCCCGATGCTTTCATTTTTTGCAAGGTGTTAGTAGTAATCCGCTTTATTTCTGACCCTGTGCTCATGCTTTGTAGTTTGCAGCAAAGTAATAAATAAAAACACAGAAGGTTTCAAATAAGCTTTTACACTGCTTTCAGCTGCCGCACTTCGTCGTATAAAATATGGATAAGGCCATCTGCCAGGCCAATTTTGGGTACATAAATCTCCTGCACACCGGCCCAGCGCATCACGTTTATATAAATGAGTAAAGCGGGTACAATCACATCAGCGCGGTCTTCGCGCAGGCGGTAAAGCTGCATGCGCTGCGCTACCGACAGGCGGCTGAATTCACTGTAATAATCCTTAAGCAGGTCAAAGGTCAGGGACTTGCCTTCTTTACGTTTGGAAAGAGAAAAAACTTTGTTGATGTTTCCACCCGAGCCAATGGCCACCATGTCTTTGGCCGTGCCCATATTGTTTTTGATAAAATCCTTAACAGATTCCCATTCCTTTTCGTGCACCTGGTTTTTAAGTAGCCGTATGGTACCTATGTTAAAGGAACTTTTGGTGACCAATTTGCCTCCACTGAAAAGCGTGAGTTCGGTGCTTCCGCCACCTACATCTATATAGAGGTAATCATTTTTACTATTCATGTTCTCCGCCACATGGTTTTCATAAATAAAGGCAGCTTCATCCTGCCCGCTGATTACTTCAATGGAAATACCGGTTTCATTTTTTATACGCTGAATAACTTCAGCTGCATTCTCGGCATCTCGCATGGCCGATGTAGCGCAGGCTTTCAAATGTTTTACTTCGTACACATCCAGCAGCAGTTTGTAAGACTCTACTGTCTTTAACAGCTTTTGAATCTTTTCTTCCGATATGCGCCCGGTTTCAAACACATCAAAACCAAGGCGCAGGGGCACGCGCACCAGTACAGCTTTTCCGAAATCTACTGTGCCCTGTGGGCCCTCAGTTACATCGCTTATCAATAAACGAATGGCATTACTTCCTAGGTCAATGGCTGCTAATTTCAACTTTCGCTACAGTTTGGTTATACAAATAATGGTAAGTTTCTTCCTGCGACCGAACCATTTCACGACTTTCATTTCGCACATATTCGTTGCTCAAATTATTATCCAGCACACGGGCCTTTACATTGTCTTTCAGCTGAATTTCCAGAATATCTTTCAGCTCTTTTTTTATACGTTCATCCAGAACAGGGCAGGAGGCCTCTACGCGATGGTCAATATTGCGCAACATCCAGTCGGCAGAGGAAATATACACTTTTTCTTTTCCGTCGTTGTGAAAAACCCACACGCGTGCATGCTCCAGGTATTCATCCACAATAGATATGGCCTGCATCGGGAACTTGAATTTTTCATTTTCAGTAAGCATGCAAAAAATGCCGCGGATAATCAGTTTTATTTCTACGCCTTCCTTGGCCGCGTTGTATAGTGCATTGATCATGTCCTCATCAGATAGGGAATTCATTTTAGCAATGATCAATGCCTTTTTTCCTTTTTTCGCGTTCTTAATTTCGGTTTGTATGAGCTTGTGCAATGTTTTCCTGATGATGGCCGGGCTGGGTATGATGGTGTTGCAGGCTTTTAAAAAATGCGTTCCTGTTTTGTAGTGCTCTATATAATTAAACAGCTTGTTTACATCCGACATAATGGTGCGGTTAGAGGTAAACAGGCAATGATCGGCATACACACGAGCGGTGCTTTCGTTGAGGTTGCCCGTGCTGACAAAACCATAGTGAATAATACGATTGTTCAGCCGCTTGCGAATGAGGCATATCTTGGCATGCACTTTCATATTTGGGATGCCTATCAATACTTTCACACCTTCTTCTTCGAGCCGCTCTTTCCAGGCCAGGTTAGCTTCTTCATCAAACCGGGCTCGCAGTTCGAGCACTACGGTTACCTGTTTGCCATTGCGCACAGCGTTGATCAGTGCATTAATGATCTTTGAATTTTTAGCCAGGCGGTAGGCCGTTAACTTAATAGTAGTTACATCCGGGTCAATAGCCGCTTCGCGCAGCATATCAATCATGGGGTTAAAGGAGTGATAAGGAAAATGAAGCATGATATCGCGCTCCATCACCACATCAGTCACCCTTCTGCCTGCCAGAAGCGGGTGGTCAAAAGATTTACGACGCTTGCTGACACCATTGAACACCTGTCCGGGAAAATCCATAAAATGGCGAAAATTATGAATGCGGCCACCAGGAATAAGGTTGTCGCGTTTGCTTAGGTTTAGTTTGCGGATGAGGAATTCGAGCAATCCGGCATCCATTTCTTTATCGTATATAAAACGAACGGGCTTGCCTTTGCGGCGGTTCTTTAATCCCTTTTCAATTTTTTGAATCAGGTTGGTAGAAACGTCGTTGTCAATATCTATTTCAGCATCCTTTGTTACTTTAAAAACATTGGCCTGGTACTGGTCGTAACCAAAAAAAGAAAAGATCTGCGGCAGGTTATAGCGTATAACGTCTTCCAGCAAAATAATGTGGTGCTCATCATCAGGCGATGGCAGCAAAATAAAACGACCTATAAATCGCGATGGCACTTCTATTACCGCATATTTACGCTTCAATGCGCTTTCTTTCTGCCACATTACCACTCCCAGGTAGATTGATTTGTCGCGCAGGTATGGAAATTCTGGAATACTTTCAATCATTAGCGGAATTACGTTTGGACTTACTTCCTGGTCGTAAAACTTCATCACAAAATCTGCTTGCTCGGGCGTCAATTCTTTTTCATTCACCAAAAAAATCTTTTCTTCCCGCAGTTCTTCCAATATTCCCTCCCAAATGCGGTTAAATTCGCTTTGCTGGTTGAGCACCGTCATTTGTATTTCTTCCAGAATTTCTTCGGGGTTTTCTTCGAGGTACATTTTTGCTTTGTTGCCAAATTGCACCATTCTTTTAAGCGTAGCTACCCGAACGCGGAAGAATTCGTCGAGATTATTTGAGAAAATGCCAAGGAATCTAATACGTTCCTGAAGGGGTACAGACGGGTCGGCGGCTTCTTGTAATACACGGGCATTAAAAGAAAGCCAGCTGACGTCGCGTGGGATTGTTTTGCGTTTTGTTGCCATAGCAATCGGTATTATGCAAACTACATGCTCAACTTTAGAAAACGTCTGTTTTTCCTTTTAAAGTGTGTTTTCTTTAAGTTTTGCATTAAATAAGGAGGAAAAAGGTAATAATAAAACGTCTATTTTTCCTTTTGATTCTTTTAGATATTGCGGCTTGTAGAATATACTGGCAAAATGGGATTTATCACCACACTTGTGCTATAAACCGTTGCAATTGCGGCCGTATCATTATTTTATTATATATACTGTTCCCCGGTTGCCTGGCGTTTTGGCTTTTTATTGTAAAAAGAAATGAGCACAGAAAAAACAATGCCAGCGGCTAAGATGATAAAGGTTTGCACCAGCCATAGCAGCCAGCCCAGCGCCATGCCTATAGTATGAACCGGCACACCGTAAAGCCCCATCAGGTTGGCCACAAAAAGTGGGTAAGCGCCAATGCCGCCGGGTGTAATGATCATGCCAACGCTGCCAACAGCCAGCGTGGTGAGGCCGGCACCCAGGCCCAGGTGCTGTGTTTCCTGCAGGGCATAAATGCCGGCTGCCGAACTTAATAGATATAAAACCCAGATGGCAATAGAATAAAAAATGAAAACACCTTTTTGTTTGATGAAACGAATGCTGGTAAGGCCGTGGGCAATGCCTTTTAAGATGTTTTTTACTTTGGCAATGGCATCAATATGGGCAAAGCGCCTGATGATGATATAAAGCAAAAGGAAAAAGGCAGCTACCACCACAAACGTTATCATAAGCTTTGTAACAGAAAAACGGCCACCCTGGTCCTGAAAGAAATTGGTAAAAAGAGAACTTACATACTCGCCCACAATATGACCCTGAAACAATAAAGCGGCAATAAAAACAACCACCAGGCAAATAAGATCAATGGCACGCTCCGTAACAATAGTGCCTACCAGTTTGTCGGCCCTAATTTTTTCGTAACGTGAAAGCATGGTGCACTTTACCACTTCGCCCAGGCGCGGCACGCCGGCATTTACGAGGTAACCAATCATCACGGCAGAAAAAACATTGAAGTTGGAAGGGTGGTAACCCAATGGCTCCATTAAAATCTTCCAGCGCAGCGCCCTTATATAATGGCTAAGGAGCAGAAGTGCCAGCACTGGTACTATCAGCCAGTGGCGTGCATGTGCCAGTGAATATTTGATATGCTCCCAGTCGGTGGCAGTAATGTCTTTAATTGAAAGCCATACAAACAAGGCACCCAGCGCCAGGAAAAAAAGATATTGAAAAAGAGTGATCAGTTTAGCCTTCATGCGTGGTCGAAAATAGCATTGACAGGGCTATTCTCAAAAAAAGAACGCCTGAAGCCAATTAAAGTTTATTGCCTTCTTTCGGAAAAATAACCCAAGGTTTAAAAGTGCGCGCTTCCTCAAAAGGCATGCTGGCGTAGGAGATGATTACCACTACATCGCCAATAGCACCTTTGCGGGCGGCAGGGCCGTTGAGGCAGCAAACGCCCGAGCCGCGCTTGCCTTTAATAAGGTAGGTTTCAATGCGCTCTCCGTTATTTACGTTCACTACCTGCACCTTTTCATTTTCTATCATATTGGCCGCTTCCATCAGGTCTTCATCCAGCGTTAAGCTGCCCACATAATGCAGGTTGGCTTCGGTGATGGTGGCGCGGTGCACTTTCGATTTTAATACATCAATTGTCATAACGGCGCAAAGTTAATTGGATGAAATGAAAGGTGGATGTTAATTCAGGAACATATTGTCAATCAGGCGCACCTTGCCCAGTGTGGCAGCAACCAATGCAATAGCTTTTTTGTTGTTATCGTATTGCAGCAGGGGCAGCAGGTTTTCGGCATCGGCTATTTCTATATAGTCTATCACAAACCCTTTTTGCTCCAGCATGGCCGTAGCTTTTTCTTTTATTTCGGTTACAGGTTTGTCAGGCCAGGCCTTTTTTATATAGTTAAGCGTATCAGCAATTACCAGTGCGGTTTCCTTTTCCGCTTCGTTCAGCCTCAGGTTGCGGCTGCTCATGGCCAAGCCGCTTTGTTCCCGCTTTGTGTGTACAAATCTGAGCTCGGTTTGCTGCCGCCCGGTTATTTGTATCAGCTTTTTTATAACCATGCATTGCTGGTAATCTTTCTGGCCCAGGTACAATCGATCGGGGTTAACAATTTCCAAAAACCGGTCTACCACCTCGCACACACCCTGGAAATGTCCGGGCCGGTAAAAGCCTTCCAGCACATGCTCCAGCGCACCCAGTTCGTAATGCTTTTTAACATGATCAGGCGGGTACATTTCTGCTACCGAGGGCAAAAAAAGAAAGTCGCAACCGGCAGCTACCAGTTGCTCAATATCTTTTTCAACGGTTACAGGATAAAGGTTGAAATCCTCAGCGTTGTTGAACTGTGTAGGGTTGATAAAGATGCTGCAAATTGTGGCCTCATTCTCGGCCTTGCTGGCAGCTACCAGGCTTAAATGGCCCTGGTGCAGTGCACCCATAGTAGGTACAAATCCCAGAGTTTTACCAGAGGCTTGCAGGGCCTTAATATGTTCGGAAAGGGCAGAGGCGGTTTTGAATATGATCATTTGAAAATGGCTAAATAAGAGCCACCCTTCTAAGTTGTTCAATAAATGGTTACCTTTGCAACCCTTTTCAAAACGTACTTAAACGGGTTTACAATGTCAGCAAAGAAAAGAATTTTATTTATTGCCAACGAAATGTCGCCTTATTTGGAACTGACAGAATTTTCTGAAGTAGTAAATAAACTGGCCATAAAAGCAAATGATAACGGGTTTGAGGTGCGTTGCATTATGCCGCGTTTTGGAACCATCAACGAGCGTCGACACCGCCTGCACGAGGTGGTGCGCCTGTCGGGTATTAATGTATCAATTGATAATGAAGATTTTCCGTTGCAGATAAAAGTGGCTTCGTTGCCCAATGCGCGCCTGCAGGTTTATTTTTTAGATAACGAAGACCTCTATAAAAGAAAGCAGGTGTTTGCCGATGAAAATGAAGAGTGGTTTGATGACAACAGCCTGCGTACCGTTTTCTTTTGCAAGGGTGCATTGGAGACTGTTAAGAAATTTGGCTGGCCGCCGGACATTATTCATTGCAGCGGCTGGATGACCGGCTTGGTACCTTTTTATTTAAAAACGGTTTACAAAAAAGAGCCTGTATTTGCCCACAGCAAAGTGATCTATACCATTGGCGAAAACACATTTGAAGATAACCTAGGCGATGATTTTGTAAAAAAGGCGCAAATACATGCTTCCTTAAAAGAAAAAGACCTGGACATTTATAAAGCTGCAGACAACACCGCTATGTACCGCAGCGGTGCTACCTATGCCGATGCCATTACTTTTGGCAGCGAAGAAGTGGATAAAAAGCTGGTAAGCGAGTTTGCCAAAGTGCGGGGCAAAAAGACTTTGCCCTTTAACCAGGAATCTGATTTAACAGACTATTTACAGTTGTATAGCGATCTTGCAAGCA
>CBDTUH010000086.1:0-11214 GCA_965363375.1 uncultured bacterium | reverse complement strand
AAAGCGTGGTAAACAAAAGCAGCAACAAAGTACACATCATTCAGCAGGTAGATAAAAAGATACCGCTGGATATGATTGCCCGCAACAAAAACCTGCGGCTGGATGCTTTGCTGGAAGAAATGGAAACCATTGCCGCCAGTGGTACCCGCCTCAACCTCGACTATGCTATCGACCAGATGCTGGACGAATACGAGCAGGAAGAAATATTGGAATACTTTAAAGGCTGCGAAACCTCGAGCCTGCAGATTGCCCAGGAAGAACTGGCCGATGGCAATTACAATTGGGAGCAGTTGAAAATCATGCGTATTAAATTTTTAAGTGTATACGGAAACTAAGGCAGAGATTTAAAAGGAAAAAGAGACGTTTTTTTAAAACTCTTTTCTCTTTCTGCACATTATATCGCTTAGTTCCTTATTTTTGCAGCCCGCTTTTGCGGAAAAAGGATGGTGCGGTAGCTCAGTCGGTAGAGCAAAGGACTGAAAATCCTTGTGTCGCCGGTTCGATCCCGGCCCACACCACTAAACATACCAAAAGCCTTTTAAGTGTAAAACTTAAAAGGCTTTTGTTTTAAAAGGAATTCAATACGTTTTAACTCGCACACTACTTTACTGCATTTTCAGTTTAGCCAGCGCCCTGACACCATGCTCATTCCCAGGATTGATTTTTATAGATTTCTCATAATTTTCCACAGCCATTTTTGTATCGCCAGCCATTACATAGGCCTCCGCCAGGCTATCATAAAGGTTCCAGGAGTCAGGAAACAGCTTTACGGCCAACTTAAAAATTTCTATAGCTTCCGCTGTTTTTTTTGCTTGCAACATTCCATAGCCTGTTGCGTTCAAATTATTTTCCATTGAAGCTGGTTTGGTATGGTCAAATGATTCAGGAAAGGTTGTTACCTGTGCAATAATTTTCCAGTCGTCTTTTTCTTTTACCAACACCCGGTATTCTTTACTGTAATTGGACTCAGGCCCGGTTCCCGCACTGTTTTTTAGCCATTGGTCGTAATGTACCCAAGCCATGTTGCCCTGTTGAACTATGTTATAATTTTTGTTCTCCACTTTTACAGCCTCTGGTGTACTGTTGTTTTTAATAAATCGTTCCATTTGAACATTGGCAGAGTCCCACCCCATTTCATAACTATGATAATTGTTGCTGATGATACTTCTTGACATTTTTGGGTTTTGCGCCCAGGTAGCGCGCCAGGCATTCAGGTTGCGGCTAAAAAAAGATTCTGTTTCTGCATAAATAACTTTTTTTATTTTTTCTTCCTCTGCATTTTGGGCAAAGCTTGTTAACCCCAGGCAAATAAGAATGGCTAGAAAAAAGGTCTTTTTCATATTTTTTATTTAAGTAGTGAAAAAGCAGTGAGGAAACGGATAGAATTCAGATTTACATGGGGATGTAGCGAAGCAAAAAACTTTCTGTAGGGGTAAGTGTTACCTAATCTAATATAAAATAATGTAAAATCCTAATATTTGGCTACTGTTGTTCGTGGCGTGCCGTTTGTGTTGCTTTCCTAAAATAGAAAGCGCATGAATGGAAAATGCTATGCCTGGTTTTGTTTGTTGATATTTCCTTTTGTTTTTATGGCATGTACTACATCTGGCCCGGGCTTGTTCTCAAAAAAGAATTTGCACCAGCAATATGCCCAAAAGCTGGAAAGCGCAGGACTGGCCGAAACCACAATGGGCAGGCAATGGCTGGCTGCGGCAGAACAAGCGCTTGCCAATCCAGTAACGATTTCCTTGCCTTATAAGGAACTCTCCTATTTTGATGCGGCGCAGCCAAGAGCTGTTGGCTTACAATTCTCGGGCCGGCAGGGCGAAAAGCTTCTTTTTCAAATCAATAAAAAGGCTACAGAAAAGTTCCAGCTGTTTGCCGACTTATGGGAGGTAAATCCTTCTGCCAAACCTTCTTTTATACGTTCGATAGATACGTCTCTAAATACTTTTGAACTGGAAATAGAAGACAATGCCACAAGTTATATTCTGCGCCTCCAGCCAGAGTTATTGAAAAGTATGGATTATGAGCTTTCCATTTCCATTGCACCTTCGCTGGCTTTTCCGGTGGCGGGCAATGGCGCACGCATTGCTTCCTATTGGGGTGCTGCCCGCGATGGTGGTGCCCGCAGCCACGAAGGCATAGATATTTTTGCGCCCAGGCGCACGCCGGCGCTGGCAGCTGCTGACGGCACTGTAACGCGTGTGAATGAAAATAATTTAGGAGGTTTAGTGGTTTGGCTGCGCCCTAAAGGAAAGGCCTATAATCTTTACTATGCCCACCTTGATGAGCAATTGGTTTCCGCGGGACAACAAGTAAGTAAGGGCGATACGGTAGGATTGATAGGTAACACAGGCAATGCGCGCACTACGCCGCCGCACCTGCACTTGGGTATTTATGCTTTTGGCGGAGCGGTAGATCCGTTGCCTTTTGTAAATCCTACAGTTAAAAAGCCCAAAGACCCGGGCAGTAGCATTAACCTGAAAGAAGATAAATTGCGTTTGACAAAAAGCACTGCTATTGCTTCCCAAAATTTTTCAAGCACATTACCCGTCAATACAGTGCTGCAGCCAATAGCCGTAACTGCTGATGCTTACCGGGTGCTTTTGCCTGACAGCCGCGTGGCAGAAGTAGCAAAAGGAAATGTACAAAAGCTGAATGGTGCCATCCGCCAATCAACGCTTAAAGACAGTTCTTTTCTTTTTGCAACACCCATGGAAAATGCACCACGTAAAATGAGTCTTCCGGGAAAAACGACAGTTTCGGTACTGGGCGCTTTCAACCAGTTTTCTTTTGTGAGGCATCAGGATAGCGAAGGATGGTTGCCTGCCAGTGCGTTACAGTAAGTTTAAAAAGAAAAAAACGTCTGTTTTTCCTTTTGTAGGACTTACACTTTTCAGATCATCCTTTTGATTTAGACCTTTTAAGC
Organism: uncultured bacterium; assembly: GCA_965363375.1. Taxonomy (GTDB): domain Bacteria; phylum Bacteroidota; class Bacteroidia; order Chitinophagales; family Chitinophagaceae; genus Flavisolibacter. The sequence continues at coordinate 8,282 of CBDTUH010000086.1, read as the reverse complement.
TATGTATTAATCTCAAACGTCTCTTTTTCCTTTTAAATAAAGAAACGGTTATGAGATGATTCATAACCGTATGATAATCAGTTAAATACAAGGGTTACCGTCCCATATAAACCATTAGTATCTGCACATCGCTTGGGTTGATGCCCGATATGCGACTAGCTTGTCCTAAGGTTTGGGGTTTTATTTTGTGCAGCTTCTCACGTGCTTCAGCGCCCAAGGCCTGAATTTTCAGGTAATTAAAATTATCAGGTATGGGCAGATCTTCCATCTGGCGCATACGTGCCACCAGTTCTTTTTCCTTGTCTATATATACTTGGTACTTTGTCTGTATTTCGGCCTGTTCAATCGATTCTTTTGAAAAGGGATTTAAGACGTTTGCCACTTTAGGCAAGTGCTGCTGCAACTGTGCTACTTCCAGGTTGGGCCTTAATATAATCTTTTCTAGTTTTTGTTTTTCCGAAATAGGTGAACTGCCGATGCTTTCCAGGAAAGGGTTTACTTCAGAAGGCTCTACTGCTGTCTTTTTGAAATAGTCTTTTAGCTCATCAACTTCTTTGCTTTTTTGTAAGACTTTTTCCATCCGCTCCTGAGAGGCCAATCCCAACCGGTAACTTTTTTCCGTCAGGCGGAAGTCAGCATTGTCTTGGCGGAGCAGCGTTCTAAATTCTGCCCGTGAGGTGAACATGCGGTAAGGTTCTTGTGTGCCTTTGCTAATAAGGTCATCTATCAATACGCCAATGTAAGCCTCGCTCCTTTTCAATATTAAAGGTGCTTCGCCTTTTATTTTTAGGTGGGCATTAATGCCAGCCATTAATCCCTGACAGGCTGCTTCTTCGTAGCCGGTGGTGCCGTTTATCTGCCCTGCAAAAAACAAGTTTTCCAAACCTTTTGTTTCCAGGCTGTAATTAAGCTGTGTAGGTGGAAAGAAATCATATTCTATAGCATAACCGGGACGGAAAAATTTCACGTTTTCAAACCCGGGAACACGTCGCAGCGCATCATGCTGCACTTCTTCCGGAAGCGAAGTAGAAAAGCCATTTACATAAATTTCTACGGTGTCCCAGCCTTCAGGTTCTACAAACAATTGGTGCCGCTCGCGCTCTGCAAAACGATTGATTTTATCTTCTATGCTAGGACAATAACGTGGTCCAGTGCCTTCTATACGGCCAGTATACATCGGGCTCCGGTCAAAGCCGGTTTTCAAGATATCATGTACTTCCGGTGATGTATAAGTAATCCAGCAGCTTCTTTGAGTCTTGGGTTTTGGCGTATCTAAATAAGAAAAACCGCCTATTTCTGCATCACCCAGCTGTTCTTCCATTTTAGTATAATCCAGAGAGCGGCCATCTACACGCGGTGGTGTACCTGTTTTCAGTCGATCGCTTTCAAATCCTAAGCCTACCAATTGTTCAGTTATACCTTCTGCTGCCCTTTCTGATACACGGCCGCCACCAAAGCGCTTTTCTCCAATATGTATTACGCCATTCAGGAAAGTTCCGTTAGTTAAAACCACAGCTTTTGCCTTTATTTCATGCCCCAAGCCTGTTATTACACCTTCTACCCTGCCATTTTTCACTAATAAGCCCTTCACCATATCCTGATAAAAGTCCACGTTCGGCGTTTGTTCCAGCATTTCGCGCCATTTGGCGGCAAAAAGCATTCGATCATTCTGCGTTCTGGGGCTCCACATAGCCGGACCTTTGGAACGGTTCAGCATACGAAACTGTATCATAGAAGCATCACTCACAATTCCTGAATATCCACCTAAAGCATCAACTTCACGAACAATCTGACCCTTAGCTATACCTCCCATTGCTGGATTACAGCTCATTTGTGCAATGGTTTGCAAGTTCATAGTAACCAACAACACCTTAGATCCCATATTTGCAGCGGATGCCGCGGCTTCACATCCTGCATGCCCAGCACCTACAACGATAATGTCATAATTAGAAAACATGATGCAAATTTAATTCACTGTTTCACGGGAAACATGTTAAAGTGTTCCACGTGGAACGAAGTATTGGTTGAGATAAAAATCTTCTTTTTCACGCATGAGGTTCATTTGCTCTTTATTCTTGTCTTTATAACCGCAGAGGTGTAATGCACCGTGAAAGATTACACGATGAAGTTCTTTTTTAAAAGGAATATTGAACGTTTTAGCATTTTCCTTTATCCTGTCAATACTAATGTAGATATCGCTTAAAATGGGCTCGTTAGTAGCATTAAGTTCAAACGTAATAATATCTGTCAGCGTATTGTGTTTCAGGTATTGCTTGTTCAGTTCTAAAAGGTATGCATCAGTACAAAAGATGTAGTTGATGGTTTCCAGTTTTTTCTTTTCCGCCTTAATTAAAAGGAAAATGAAACGTTTTAGCTTATTCCTGTCTTTTAAACTAAAGCTATGTGTGGGATAATGAAAGAAAATCTGCGGTTCCTGCGTCATAATTACAAAATTCGTAAATGCATTGGCTTTATTATAAATAGTTTTGACAAATAGAACAGCGTATGAAGTTATCAGATTTAAAAACGGGTGCTATTGGTGTTATAGCTGGGTTCAACAGCGAAGACCTAGAACTAAAACTTATGGAAATGGGTTGTTTGCCGGGCGAAATTGTTATGGTTGAGCAAGTAGCGCCTATGGGCGGGCCAATGAATATTCGTGTGTCGGGTTATATGCTGAGCTTGCGTAAAGATGAGGCAGATAAGATTTTAATAGAACCTCTTAAATAAGAATTTGAAGGCATGAAGGTTGGACTTTATTTTGGCTCGTTTAATCCTATCCATATGGGCCACCTGGTAATAGCCAGTCATATTTTAAATGAAACAGCCCTGCAGAAAGTATGGTTTGTTGTATCGCCTCAAAACCCGTTCAAAAAATCAGCTACGCTTCTAAATGAATTTGACAGGCTCCACCTGGTGCAGTTGGCTATAGATGAAGACGACAGGCTAAAAGCGGTTGATATTGAATTTACTTTGCCCAAGCCCTCTTATACCGCTACTACCCTCGCTTATCTGGCAGAAAAGCATCCGTCGCACCAATTTGAGATTATTATGGGCAGCGATAGCTTTCAAAACCTGGGAAGCTGGCACAACAGCGAGTTTATTATAAAAAATTACCCCATTAATGTTTACAACAGGCCTGGCTTTGACGTAAAAGATACATTGGGTGCCCAGGTTAATATTATGAACGCCCCATTGCTGGAAATATCGGCTACGCATATTCGCCAACTGGTAAAAAGAGGTAAAAGCATAAAATACTTAGTGCCCCAAAAAGTAGAAAACGAAATAATGGAGAACAGACTGTACAGTAAATCGTAAGCTTTGCTTTTTCTTTATTTAATTTTCAAATACGAATGCTGGAAATAGAATTATAAAAGTCAGCAGCTTTATTAAAATGAATATTTGCCATTTTGCAAAACGTCTCTTTTTCCTTTTGTGATGAATAATAATATAGTGAGCCCAAATTAAGTCGTAAAGCCTTAGCCAAATGCTAAAACGTCTCTATTCCCTTTTATAAGACTTGTCTCAAAATTTCGATGTTTTAGCAATTTTTATTACCTCACAAAACGTCTGATTTTCCTTTTAAAAAAAATACCCTACCAACAGGCAGCCTACAACAATTACCGGGGATGGAATTTTAGTAAACCGAAGAATGAGAAAAGTAAGCAGAATAAAAGCAATATTCATCAGGCTTTCGGTTTTTACCTCTGTAAGCGAAATGTCTTTCATAATATATAGCGTGGCCGCTATCATAATGCCAACCACAGCGGCATTAATGCCTTCCAGTGAACGGTAAATGGCTGCATATTTTTTTAAATAGCTCCAAATAGGAAAAAAGAAAAGTACGAGCAACATACTTGGTAAAAATATTGCAATTGTACCAATAACACAACCAATTAGTTGCATAGAATATCCTTCGTTCCGAAGCGCCATTCCGCCTGTAAAAGAAGCAATGGAAAATACCGGTCCGGGCATTGCACGCACAATACCCATTCCCGTCACCATATCCTGTTTATCTATGCGCAGTACATCCGGGTTTTTGGCGGAAACTTTTTCGGGCCTTACCGAAAACTGTTCATACATCATCGGCATCAGCACATGCCCGCCACCAAATACCAGGCTGCCCATGCGGTACGTATGCTCAAAAAGCGAAATGGGTTTGCGGTCCAGCCAGTCCTGCTTGCGCGCCGTTTCACTAAGCACACCGGCAAGAAGAAAAATGAGGGCAAAAGCCCAGATGTTTTGCCACTTTATTTTCTTTGGCTTTGCCTCTATTTGCGGAATTCGTTTTTTACTGATGTTAGTAGCAGCGCCGCTTAATACAATCAGGGCAGGAAAGATCCAGGGCGAATTAAAAAAAGCATAAGTGGCAATCACACATATCACCATAATAACAGCAGTGATAAAGTTTTTGACCGAAAGAGAAAACGTACTGACCGATGCGTACAATAAAAAACCAACTGCCATAGAAGGCACAAAACGAAAAAGGTTGGTTTGCATATCGCGCTGGTCAAAGTAATGCAGCAAAAAAGAAAAAGCACCCATCAATATAGAACCCGGAAGTATCCATACCAACAGTGTTAGCAGCGCCAGCGGAATGCCGCCTCTTTTATAACCAATAAGCGTAACTGTCTGCGTTGATGAAGCGCCGGGCAGCAGGTTGCAAAACGCATTGTACTCCAGCAGTTCTTCTTTGGTAACATATTCACGCTGCTTAACAAAGGTTTTCATCATCATGGCAATGTGCGCCTGCGGACCACCATAAGCCGTGATGCTGTATAAAAAAACAGATTTTAAAAAAGGAATGTGACGCAGCATCATCATATCGCATAAAAGTAAAAAAATAGCCGCACCTGTGGCCGCACATTCTTTACAGTTTTCACTAACTTAAAAGCTCAATTGTTTTTATGAAGTTGAAGTACTCCATTCTTTTCTTTTTGTTGGTGCTGCCTTTTGCTTTTATCCATGCTCAAAAAAACAGTACGGCCATAGAAAGCGCCATTACTGCCGCCATCAATAAAGTAGAACCACAGTGCATTGCGTGGCGCCGTCAGTTGCATCAAAACCCCGAGCTTGGCAACCGCGAATTTAAAACCGCAAAACTGGTGGCCGATCATTTGCGCAGCCTGGGTATAGAGGTAAAAGAAGGTGTAGCGCACACGGGCGTGGTAGGTATATTAAAAGGTGGCAAACCTGGGCCGGTTATAGGCTTGCGAGCCGATATGGATGCCTTGCCGGTAACGGAGAGAGTGGATATTCCGTTTGCATCGAAAGTAAAAGCAGAATACAACAGCCAGCAGGTAGGCGTGATGCATGCCTGCGGGCACGATACGCACGTGGCGATGTTGATGAGCGTAGCGCAGGTGCTGGCCGGTATGAAAGGAGAGCTGGCAGGAACGGTGAAGTTTATTTTTCAGCCGGCAGAAGAAGGCCCGCCCACAGGTGAAGAAGGTGGGGCACCGCTGATGGTAAAGGAAGGTGTGCTGGAAAACCCTAAAGTGGATGTAGTGTTTGGCCTGCACATTAATGCGCAAACACCGGTGGGACAAATCAAGTACCGCGAGGAAGGCATTATGGCGGCAGCAGATTGGTTCACCATTAAAATAAAAGGAAAGCAATCGCATGGCGCGCAGCCTTGGCTGGGTATAGATCCGGTGGTGATTGGTGCGCAAATAATTAACGGCCTGCAAACCATTGTAAGCCGTCAAAGCGAGCTCACAAAAAATGCGGTGGTTATTTCTACTACGATATTTAAAGGTGGTGTGCGCGAAAATATTATTCCTGAAGAAGCTACGCTGGCCGGCACCATCCGCACGCTGGACAAAGGAATGCAGAAAGAGGTGTGGGAACGTATTGAACGCACGGCTAAAAACATTGCCGAAGCATCGGGCGCTACGGCGGAAGTTTCTTTTGATTCTAAAACACTGGTTACGTATAACAACCCGGAACTGACGCGCAAGATGTTGCCTTCTTTGCAAAAGGCAACCGGTAACAATGCCGTGGTGATGAATGCGGTGATGGGTGCGGAAGATTTTTCTTTTTATGCCGACAAAGTGCCTTCGCTTTTCTTTTACCTGGGTGGCATGCCGGCTGATAAAAAGCCCGAAGCATCAGCACCGCATCACACGCCCGATTTTTACATAGATGAAAGCGGCATGAAAACAGGCATCAAAGCATTTTGTTATCTTGTACTCGACTATATGAAAATGGCTCAAAAATGATGAAAACAAAAACCTTCTTTTTTCTTTTTATAATTTTTTCAATTGCAGCACAGGCACAGAAAGTAAATAAAAAGCTGCAAAAGGAAATTGAGACGTTGGTGCAGAACTATAATGGCGACATTGGCGTGTATGTAAAAAATTTGGCGAACGGCAAAACGGTTGCCCACAATGCCGACACGGTTTTTCCTACCGCCAGCATTGTAAAAGTTCCGATACTGATAGGTGTGATGGATAAGATAGCTAAAGGCCAACTCGGTTATCAACAAGCCGTGGTATACCGCGATTCGCTCCTGTATGCCGGTGTGGATATACTGGGTTCTTTTAAGCAGGATGAGAAAATCGAGATTGGCAAACTGATGATGCTGATGCTGACGATGAGCGATAACACCGCCAGCCTGTGGCTGCAAAGCCTTGCCGGCACGGGCACACGCATTAATGAGATAATGGACAGCCTCGGTTTGCCTAATACAAAAGTAAACTCGCGCACACCGGGCCGCGAAGCAAACAGAAGCACATACGGATGGGGACAAACCACACCGCGGGAGATGGTAACGCTGATAGAGAAAATCTATAACGGAGAATTAATTGATAGATCAGCCAGTGATAGGATGTTGCGGCTGTTGAATCGGAACTTTTGGGATGGGGTGAGCATTTCGCAATTGCCACCCTACGCAACCGTGTTTAGTAAAAATGGTGCTGTAAACGAAAGCCGTAGCGAAGTATTGCTGGTAAGGGGAAAAGAAAGCCTTTATGCTTTTTCTGTATTTACTAAAAACAACAAAGACACCAGTTGGAACGACAGCAATGAAGCCTGGGAACTGACGCGTAAAATTTCAGCGCTGCTATGGAACCATTTTGAACCAAAAGACAAGTGGACGCCGGCAGCAGATGCAGCAAAGTATAATTAAAACGTATCACTGATTGCGCGAATTTTTAATACAGGATTACGCAGATAGGTCATTTAGCAACTTAATATTTTTACGATTGCAAAACGTCTCATTTTCCTTTTGTTGTTTTATGCAAGGTTGCTAAGGAGCAAAGGCGCAAAGTTTTAAAAACGTCTCTTTATCCTTTTAACAAATGTGATATATAAAACAGCCCCCTGCACTGTCATGCTGAACTTGTTTCAGTATCTCCTCTGTTCAGTGGTTTGCCTTCGGCAGATTTCTCCTTTCAGTCGAAATGACAACTGCAGTCGTTTTAAAAACTTCTGATTTCACTTTTGATACAAATGAAACGTTTGTTTTACCTTTTGAAGAATAGATCGAATAGAACTTTTTGTTGATAAAAGAATTTAAACAAGAAGTAATATCTCTTGCTTGTCAGCCCGAACGTAGGGAGGGCTCTGCCGAAGGCGAGCATAGATTAAAACGTCTGATTTTACTTTTAAATTCTTTATTGCAGAGGACTGCAGATTGACGTCTCTCCAAAACGTCTCTTTTCCCTTTTGATCTAACTATAAATTAAGAGAAGATCTGGTAAGCCAGCAGGCCTGCCAGGTAAGCCAGTGCCGTCATGTAAGTAAGTTGAATTACGGGCCACTTCCAGCTTTTGGTTTCGCGCTTGGTAATGGCCAGCGTGCTCATACATTGCATGGCAAATACATAAAAAAGCAGCAGCGCCAAACCTGTGGCCAGTGTATAAACCGGCTTGCCATCGCGCGTGGTGGCGGCGCGCATTTTATCGCGCAAGAGCAATCCTTCATCATCTTCGCCTACACTATACAAGGTTGCCATGGTGCCCACAAACACTTCGCGTGCAGCAAACGAAGTAATAATAGCTATGCCTATTTTCCAGTCAAAACCCAGCGGTGCAATCAGGGGCTCAATGGATTTGCCAACAATACCAGCATACGAGTTTTCGAGCTTGGCAGCCGCCTGTTCGCGCTCCAGCTCCTCTGCCCTATCGGGGTTTTGCTGTATGGTGGTAGCATATTGTGCCTCCACATTTTCCATGCGGTCGCCGGGGCCATACGAGCTGAGCGCCCACAATATGAGGCTGATGATCATAATGATCTTACCGGCTTCAAACACAAATATTTTGGCTTTGCTGATCATGGTG
>CBDTUH010000085.1:0-11218 GCA_965363375.1 uncultured bacterium | reverse complement strand
AAAGCGCCGGATGCATGTAAATTTGCATTTGTATGAACGAAAAACAAAAGGTGCATTTTGCCCACCTGGGCCGCATGGGCTATAAAGAAGCCTGGGATTACCAGGATGTGCTGATGCAAAAGGCTTTGAAAGTAAAAGCCATTACACATGCGGCTGACGAAAGTGAACAAGACGCTGGCGAAACAACACACCATTTACTGTTTGTAGAACATCCGCCAGTGTATACATTGGGCAAAAGCGGGAAAATAGAGCATGTATTAATTAGCGAGGAGCAACGTGAAGAAAAAGGAATCCAGTTTTTTAACACCAACCGGGGCGGCGATATTACGTTTCATGGGCTGGGACAAATTGTAGGATACCCCATTTTGGACCTCGAAAAGTTTTACACCGATATTGGCCGCTACCTGCGCGAACTGGAAGAAGTGGTAATTTTAACATTGGCAGAATATGGCATAGTAAGCGGCCGCTCAAAAGGCGAAACCGGTGTATGGATAGATGCGGATGTAAAAGGTAAAGAGCGTAAAATTTGCGCTATGGGCGTGCGTTGCAGCCGATGGGTAACCATGCATGGCTTTGCCTTGAATGTAAATACCGACCTAACTTATTTCAATTACATTATCCCTTGCGGCATACAAAACAAGCAGGTAACTTCTATACAAAAAGAACTGGGCCGCGAAGTGCCGATGGCGGAAGTAGAAGAAAGCCTGAAACGGAATTTTGAAAACGTATTTAGCGTGGAGTTGGTGTAGTGGAGATGACGGAAGACAGATGACAGTTGACAGTAAAGCAAGTTGATCGTTGGATGCTGTTCATTGATCGTAATATGAACGTCTCTTTTTCATTTTAAAATTTTAAAAGGAAAAAGAGACGTTTTTCTTTGTGACCCTTTATGAATTTATGGCTAAAAGGAAAATGAAATGTATTGTGTTTCTGAAGGAGATGCTGAAACAAGTTCAGCATGACAGCTCAAGGTTTTTGTTTTTCCACTTCAATTTTTAAAAGGGAAAAGAGACGTTTTGCTGATGCGATTGCTACATCCTCAACGGAGCGTCGCAAGTAAAACTTCATCAAGTTACGGCTGCCGGTCACAAAAAATTTCTCTTTACTTTCAGGAATTTAAAAGAGAAAAGAGACGTTTTCCTATTCAATCAACCATTATCGCAATGGCTGTCAACTGTCAGCTGACCTCTGTCAACTTTTGCTGGGCTAAAAACTTTTCGGAATAAAGAAGCGGTGTTTTTCTATCACTTTATCATCTTTAAACAACTCAAAATGGTACCAGCCCGAGCGGTGGAAATTGGCTTTGTCCAGCACAAGCCCGCTTTCCTTTATGTCCTTAATTTCAAATAATGGCGTGCCGTTTTCTTCAAAAAACTTAATTCGATATTCGTCTTTATCGGCATTGGGAAGGTTCAAAAAAACATTGCCGTCGTTTTTGGTATACACATAAAAAGATGGAACGTAGCTTGGTTTTTTTACCACCACGGTTTCTTTTAGCGCATCATCTCCGTTTGCTGTAACCTGGTTGTCCAGCTGAATGGCGGTGCTGGCACGCGTGGTATCTATCACAGGCTTTTTGGCTTCGGTAAAAAAGAACATTCCATCGCCCACCACGTAAAAAATGCGGTAGTACATGTGGTCGTTGGGCGCTTGCGTATCTACAAAACCGTTTTGCACTGCTTTGGGGTCGGCCACACTTAATATGGTTTTGTAGTTGCGCAGGCTGTCATGCGATCGTTGAATGCTGATCTGCTTCATGTTAGGGAAGGGGTTGGTCCAGCCGATGATGTAGCGGTTGTTACCACCGTTTTTTACCGAAAAATTGGGAAGGGTATCCTGCTGCGCAGCCGCTTCTAGGCCCCAAAAACAAGCAGTTACTACCGCTAAAAGTGAAACAAATCTTTTCATAACGTATTGAATTGCCCGGCTTGTGCTAATGTTACAAATATAGGCGTAGCCACTAAAACAGGTCAGAAAATTAACGTTCCCTTTGGCAGCGATGCGTTGCCCTGCAGGCCGCCGCTGTGTATGGCTAAAACCTGCGCTCCGCGCGGAAAGTAATCTTTTTGAATAAGGTCATTCAAAGCATAAAACAATTTGCCGGTGTACACAAAGTCAGACGGGATGCCGGTTTGCGTGTACCAGTCGTTCATAAACTGCAGCAGCGCTTCTGTTTTTTTGGCGTAGCCGCCAAAATGGTACTGGTGCAAAACGTCCCATTTTCCTTTTGGTTCTGCTATCAGTTTCAATGCATCATTTTCAAGTTCGAAATAATTTTTCAAAACAGAAATGCCCACAACCTGTTGGTTTTCGGCTGCTGCTGCCAGCAGCCCCGCCAGCATGGTGCCGGTGCCTGCTGCGGCCGCAAAATGGGTAAATTGTTGCTTATCTACCAAATCCAAAATAGTACTGGCACCAAGTGCGCCTTTTGGGCCGTAGCCGCCTTCGGCAATCCTATAAGCATCATCCAAAGCCAAAATTTCGGCCGGAATATTTTTCTGCCTGTATGCTTCGCGCGAAACAAAGTGGAGCTGCATGCCCAGTTCAATTGCCTGTTGCAACGTGTGCGAAAGCTGCGGCGGCCGCTCGCCACGGATTATTCCAAACGTCTCAAATCCCTTTTGCTGCCCGGCCGCGGCGGTGGCTACTATGTGGTTGGAAAAAGCGCCGCCGAAAGTTACCAGCTTTTTTTTGCCCAAAGCTTTTGCCTCTGCCAGATATTCTTTCAGCTTAAACCATTTGTTGCCCGATATAATGGGGTGAATGGCATCCAGCCGCAGCACAGAAAGAGAAACCTCTTTTTGCTGGTACAGTTTTTTTTGTATTGGCACCACTTGCGCCCGCGACAGGTCCACCTCATGCATCAACTCAGGTTTAAGGCGCTAAATTATTTATTTTCGCACTTCAATTTTAAAAGCACAGTATGAAACCAACCTTAGTGATCATGGCGGCGGGCATGGCCTCGCGTTATGGCAGTATGAAGCAGATACAACAGTTCGGCCCTTCCGGCGAGACGATCATGGACTATTCTATTTACGATGCCATTGCTGCCGGCTTTGGTAAAATTGTTTTTATTATCCGTAAAGATTTTGCTGACGATTTTAAAGCCATTTTTGAGCCCAAGTTGAATGGAAAAGTAGCTACCGAATATGTTTTTCAGGAGATGGATGCCTACCTCGATGATTACGAAGTGCCGGCCGACCGCGTAAAACCCTGGGGCACCTCGCACGCTATTTTGTGCGCTAAGGAAGCCGTGAATGAGCCTTTTGCCGTGATCAATGCCGATGATTTTTATGGTAAGGATGCATTTGTAAAAGCATCGCAATTTTTACAAACAGAATGCAAGGAAGATGTGTACGGCATGCTGGGTTACGAACTGGCCAACACGCTGAGCGCACACGGCACCGTTAGCCGCGGCGTGGCAGAAGTAGACAAAAGCAACAACCTGGTTGCCATTAACGAACGCCTCAAAATTTCGCGCAACGCGCAAGGGCAAATTGTAAATGAAGAAGCCGACGGCAACACGATTGATATACCCAACGATGCCAAGGCCAGTATGAATTTCTGGTGCTTTCATCCATCGCTGTTCGATTTTCTGCAAAAGGAATTTAAGACGTTTTTGGAAGGCAACCTCAGCAGCCCCAAAGCCGAGTTTTTAATTCCCTTTAGCGCCGACCAGTGGGTAAAGCAGGGCCAGGGTATTATTAAAGTAATTCCAACATCAGCCCAATGGTTTGGTGTAACCTATAAAGAAGATGCGCCTGTGGTGCAGCAAAGCCTGAACACTTTGGTGGAGAATAAAACGTACCCTAATAATTTGTGGGCTTAAAACGTCTCTTTTTCCTTTTAAACAGATAATAAAAAAACCGTTTCAAATCTGAAACGGTTTTTTTGTTTTATGAGTAAGCTTTTAATTCACTTTTACCATATACACATGGTCGGTAAATTTCTTTACCTGCTGCATGCGGTCCCAGCCTTTGGCTTGCGAGTTGGCCGGCATTTTAATGTTTTTGTAAGTGGTATCCGCTTTTTGCAATTGCTTCAGCGCTTCAAATATGTATTTGCTTTGAGTGGCAAACACGGCGCCTTCAGCAGTGGTTTGCTTGGTGCTTAAAATACCAATTACTTCACCATCTTTATTAATAACGGGGCCGCCGCTGTTGCCTGGGTTGGCCGCAATGGCAATCTGGCAGGTAAGCGTATCGCCGTTAAAGCCTGTTTTGGCCGCCAGGTAGCCTTCGCCGTACACAATTTCATTGCGCGGAAAGCCAAGTGTATACACCGGTTCTGCTATGTCAGGTGTGCCTTTTTTAATGCTGTGGCCCAGGCTGGACGGTATTTTATAAGCGGAATCGGTAATTTTTAAAATCGCCAGGTCTCTTTCTGCATCTACATACACCAGCTTGGCGCTCAAGTCTTTGCCATTGCTGTTCTGCACCATAATGCTTTTGGCGCTTTGCACCACATGGGCATTGGTTACCAGGTAGCCTTTGGCGTCAATTAAAAAAGATGTACCACCGGTAACATAAGGCGTGGCCGGGGCTACGTCAATCCTGTTTTTTACGTTGTTGATTTCGCGGTCAAGCACACGGTTGTGGTTGATTAAGCCGTTTACTTTACGGCTGAGCTCCTGTACTTCACTTTTGGTAGCAGGTTTTCCGGGCGATACCGACCACAGCAGGGCTGAAATGGAAATAGCGGTGATGCCGGCAATAGAAGCTGCAATACCTGCCACCCGCTTGTAGCGGTTGAAAAGGTAAACCACCTTTGCTTTGCCCTGCAGCCGCGGCGAATGGATGAGGCCTTTCTCGGCCAGGTCAATGTGAATATCGTTGAGGCTGCCTTTCAGCTTTTTGGTGCTGTCAAAGCGGGCCATCTGCTGCATAAAAAAGGTATGCTCCACCACGGCCTGGTCTATTTCGGGGCTGCTTTTGCGCAGGTTCTCAAAATACACCCGCTCGTCGGGGTTCATGCTGCCTTCTATATACCGCTCAACGGCTTCCAGTATTTTAAGGTCATCCATCACGTACACTCCGTTTTATAATGAGTAAAAAATAATTTCTTCAACCGCATGAGGCACTTGTACTTCTGGTTTTTGGCATTATCGGCATTGGTGTAGCCAAAACCGGCCGCTATATCCTGCATACTGCGCTTTTGCATATAATAAGCTTCCAAAAGGCTTTTACAGGGCTCGCCAAGATTGTTGATGGCTTTCTCCATCATGCTGAACTCAGTATCGCGCTTTTCATGCTCTTCCATGTCATCTTCTACCGCCACATGCTCCTGGTGATCGTCAGTAAGGCTAAACCTGCTCTGGTGCATCAGTCTTTTAAGCCACAGGCGCCGGCAAACCGAGTAGAGATAGGTTTTGATGAGGCAGTTTAGCTCAAAATGCCCTGCGGCCACCTTTTCGTACAGTACAATCATGGCCTCCTGAAAAATATCCTTTGCATCGTCGGTACTGCCGTTGTTGGCCACTATCAGCGCCTGCACCATATTATAATGTTGTTTATAAATGGTTTCCACAGCCTTTTTATCGTTTTGGGCTAACCCCTGCAGCAATGCCTTTTCGTTTTGCGCTTCCTTCAAAGTATCTCCGTATTTAATACCAAAAGCTAAAAATAGTAACCCAAAAGGGAGGCTAAAAATTTTTTTTTAATATCCGGGTTACCTTTTTTTGATTGGCGTATTAATCTCCTGTAAAGAGATTGGAAGCACAAATTTAAGGCAGATGAAAAAGGTGATATTGGTTTTTATGATGGCTTTGGGTTTTGCAGCCTGTAACAATGAGGCCGGCGAGGTAGAGGTAGAAGCCGATTCTTTAAAAAAAGAACTGGATACGCTGGGCCGCAAAGTAGGCGATAAGGCAGAGCAGGTGTGGGACTCCACCAAAGTAAAAGCCGGTGAACTGAAAGAAGATATCGAATCCCGTTTTGAATCGGATAAAAAGGAAAAAGATTCAGCCCATTAAAACATTTTAAAAATTTTTTTAAACAAATACAATGAAAAAGTTATTAGCCATTGCAGTTTTAGCTGTTAGCCTGGTAGCCTGTAACGAAAGCGGAGACGCTGCTGCAGATGCAAAAGATTCACTGGACTCTATTGCCAACCAAAAAATTGAAGCCATCGATTCTTCTGCTGATGCACGCATCGATGCTATCGATTCTACAACTGAGGCTAAAAAAGACCAGATGGATTCTACGTTGAACAACGCTGACTCTGCCAATAGAAATTAATACCCTTAGATAAAAATTTTTCTCTTAACACAAATTTTAAAAATCAACACAAACATGAAAAAGTTCTTAGCAGTTTTAGCTATCGCCGGTACGCTGGTAGCTTGCAACAACGACAGTGAAGGCACAACAACTACAGACACAACTACTAACATCGATGTAAACACTACTACTATCGGTACTGATACTACTGGTATGAGCATGGATACTACTGGTATGAACATGGATACTACCGGTACTGGTGCTGATACAACTGGTATGTAAGATCAAAGCCGGGTTGTAGGCTACTTGCCGGCCTATAGCTGTAGTTATAAATAATTAAGCTTTTTATTCATATGGCAAGCAATCGTTAGAAGGCCGCCTTGTTCACAGGGTGGCTTTATTTTTTTATTACCGCAGATAAACGGCGGTAGCGGGTTAAAAGGAAAAAGAGACGTTTTTTTAAGAAGCCGGTCTTTAGGGCCTAAGATTATTCTTTGCAGTAAGAATAACAGTCAATTTCATTTCTATCCCGCCTTCTGCGTTTACATTTGCAAAAATTAGCGAACATGACATCGTTTGAAGATCTTGGGTTGAATGAACAAATTTTAGCCGGCGTAAAAGAACTGGGCTATGAAAATCCTACAACCATACAGGAAAAAGCAATTCCTGTTTTACTGGCCGGCACCAAAGACCTGATAGGCTTGGCACAGACCGGAACGGGCAAAACCGCCGCCTTTGGCCTGCCCCTGTTACAATTAATAGACGCCTCTCAAAAATACCCGCAGGCCCTGATTGTGTGCCCCACGCGCGAGCTGTGCCTGCAGATAGAAAATGAAATCAACCTGTTTAAAAAACACCTGAAAGCGGTACACGTAGTAGCCGTTTACGGTGGCGCCTCCATCAGCACACAGATACGCGACATCAAGCGCGGCGTGCAGATTGTAGTAGCCACGCCCGGCCGCCTGATAGACCTGATCGAGCGCAAAGCCATTAACCTGGAGCAGATAAAATACGTGGTGCTGGATGAGGCCGATGAAATGCTGAACATGGGCTTTCAGGAAGATATTGAGTTTATACTGCAAAACACACCGCAGCGCGAAAGCACCTGGCTGTTTAGCGCCACCATGCCGCCGGCCATCCGCAACGTAAGCAAGCGTTACATGCAAAGCCCTACCGAAATAACGGTGGGCAAGGCCAACACCGCCAGCAAAAATATCGATCACCAATATTGCGTAACGCCAGCGCACAGCCGCTACGAAACACTAAAGCGCCTTATCGACTTTAACCCCGGTATGTACGGCATCATTTTTACGCGTACCAAAATAGATGCGCAGGAAATTTCGGAAAAGCTAACCCGCGAAGGCTACGATATTGAAGCCATCCACGGCGACCTTACCCAATCGCAGCGCACCAAGGTGATGGATGAGTTTCGCAACAAAACCCTGCAGCTGCTGATAGCAACAGACGTAGCCGCACGAGGTATTGATGTAAAAGAAATTACGCACGTTATCAACTACGAGCTGCCCGATGATGTAGAGGTGTACACGCACCGCAGTGGCCGTACCGGCCGTGCCGGCAAAACAGGTGTTTGTATGTCCATCGTACACGCGCGCGAAACCGGCCGCATTCGCCAGATAGAACGCATGGTGGGCGTGCAGTTTCACAAACTGGAAATACCTTCCGGTAAAGACGTATGCCGCAAGCAGTTTTATTATTTTATGGATAAAATGCTGGCCGCCGACATCAGCCACGGCGACTACGAAACCTATATGCCGATGCTGGAAGAAAAGTTTGCCGACATAAGCAAAGAAGAAGTGCTGAAGCGTGTAGCTGCTCTGGAATTTGACCGCTTTTTGAAATACTACGCAAACGCCGAAGACCTGAACGTGCGCGAGCGCAGCCGTGACGACCGCAGCCGTGCTGAAAGAACAAGCGAACGTGCCGGCGATAGAAAACGCGATACGCGTGGCCGCGAGTTTGGTGGTGGAAACTACGCCCGCCTGTTTGTAAACCTGGGTACTAAAGATGGCTTTTATAAAGCTTCCTTCCTGCAGTTTATACTCGACATTAGCGAGCTGCCAAAAGACGTGCTGGGCCGTATAGATATGAAGGAAATGAATAGCTGGATAGAAATTGACCCAAAGGCAGCACCAAAAATGATGACCGCGCTAGATGGCAAAAAATACAAAGGCCGCCGCATTCGTATGAACGAGGCCGACAGCCGCCGCAGCGACCGTTAAATTGTTTAAACACTTATTTTAAAAGGGATTTGAGACGTTTCTCAAATCCCTTTTTTATTTGTGGTAATGGTTATAGTGTAGTATTGGTTTATAAATAAAACGTCTCTTTTTGCTATTAAAAAGTGGGCAAATCAAAAATCTCTTTTACTGTCATGCTGAACTTGTTTCAGCATCTCCATACTTAAGTCAGGTTTTAGTGGGTGAAAGAATGGAAGAAGCGGGTAATCAAAACGTCTCTTTTTCCTTTTAAGTTGTATAACTCAAATTTTGAATGCTGACAGAATATTACTGGTTTACAAAACGTCTGATTTTCTTTTTAATTACAAATAATTGCTGGCAATCGTAATCTAAATTGTAGCGATGTTGAAGCCTGAAAAGCGTATTGATACAGCGTTTCAGCCAAAACGTCTCTTTTCCCTTTTAATCCTAAAACTGTTTGGGCATTGTAAATGGGATGGAAAATTTTTATTTTTTTCTATGTTCCGGTTATTTATATTTGTAAGACAATGAGCATCGCCAAGGCATATCGTTTCTTCTATTTTTACTTCTTTTATTATAGAATGAAGCCGGGTATGCTTTGATTGAACCGTAATAAAAAACGATTATCAATAGAAAGGGTCCCGGCACAAAAGCCGGGACTTTTTTGTTTTAAAACCATGAGCACAAAAGTTTCGATACAGGGTTATGAAGGGTCGTTTCACCAGGTGGCGGCGCAGGCTTTTTTTGGAAGAAAAGTGGAAGTGCTGCCCTGCGCCACTTTCCGCGAAGTAGTAAAAGTGGCGGCTGATGATAAAGTGAGCAACGGCGGCGTGATGGCCATTGAAAACTCTATTGCCGGCTCTATTTTGCCTAACTACAACCTGCTGCAAAAGAGTAATCTTCAGGTTACGGGCGAAGTGTATTTGCAAATACATCAAAACCTGCTGGTAAATAAAGGTGTTGCGTTGGAAGATATCAAAGAAGTACACTCGCACCCCATGGCGCTGCTGCAATGCCTCGATTACCTTGATAGCCACCATTGGAAACTGGTTGAAACAGAAGATACGGCGCTGAGTGCCAAACATATTTACAAACATAAAAGCAAGCATATTGCCGCTATTGCCTCTACGCTGGCAGCAGAACTGTACGATCTGGAGGTGATAGCGCCTAAAATACAAAGCGAGAAAGCGAACTATACGCGCTTTTTGATTCTGCAGAATAGTAAGATGGAAAGTGTTTTGGATGCAGATAAAGCTTCGCTTTACTTCCAGGTAGCACACAGTCGCGGCAGTTTGGCAAAAGTATTGAGTATGGTGGCAGAGGGTGGTGTAAACCTAAGCAAGCTGCAAAGTTTTCCCGTGCCCGGGTCAGATTGGAAATATAGTTTTCATGCCGATATGGAGTTTGAAAATGTTGACCACTTTAATGATGTAATAAAAAGTATTGAGCCGCACACTGAAGCCATTAAAGTGTATGGAATTTATAAAAAAGGGAAAACCATCCGGTAATTTTTAAAATAAAAAATAATGCAGGTAGCCAACCGTTTGCAGCATATCAACGAATATTATTTTTCGCAAAAGCTGCGCGAGATTGAAGCGATGAATGCACAGGGGGAAAAGGTAATCAACCTTGGAATTGGTAGTCCTGACGGGCCGCCGCACCCGAGTGTAATAGAAGTATTGCAGCAGGAATGCAGCAAGCCTGCGGTGCACGCCTATCAGGGCTATAAAGGTATCAAGCCGCTGCGCGATGCCATTGCGGACTGGTACAACAAATGGTATGGTGTTACATTAAATGCTGATACGGAAGTGCTGCCGCTGATTGGCTCCAAAGAAGGCATTATGCATATTTGTATGACGTTTTTGGGTGAAGGTGATGTTGCACTGGTGCCTAATCCCGGCTATCCAACGTACCGCAGTGCGGTACAGCTGGCCGGTGCCCACTGCATGGAATATGAGCTGAAAGAAGCGCACAATTGGATGCCCGATTTTGAAGCTTTAGAACAGCAGGATCTTAGCAAGGTAAAACTGATGTGGGTGAACTACCCGCACATGCCGACCGGGCAATTGCCAACAATCGAATTGTTTCAAAACCTGGTGAAGTTTGCCAAAAAGCACAACATTCTTCTCTGCCATGATAATCCGTACAGCTTTATTTTGAACGATCAACCGCAAAGCCTGCTGGCGGTGGATGGCGCTAAAGAAGTGACTATTGAGTTAAATTCGCTCAGCAAATCGCACAACATGGCAGGCTGGCGAATGGGTATGCTGTGCGGCAGTAAAGAACAAGTAGATGCTGTGCTGCGCTTTAAAAGCAATATGGATAGCGGTATGTTTTTGCCGCTGCAAATGGCCGCGGCGCAGGCGCTAACATTAGGAAAAGACTGGCATGATAACTTGAATGAGGTATATGCAAAAAGGCGCCAAAAAGCTTTTGAGCTGCTTGACCTTTTGCAGTGCAGTTATGCTAAAAATCAGGCAGGCATGTTTGTATGGGCAAAAGTTCCGGCGGCTTATAAAAATGGTTTTGAGTTGAGTGATGAGGTGTTGCATAAAGCGCGTGTTTTCATAACGCCAGGTGGCATCTTTGGCACAGCCGGCGAGGCATATATACGTCTAAGCTTGTGCAGCGCAGAAGGTGTGTTTGAAACAGCAAATGCAAAAATTGAAAAAGCCTTAAAAACAGGTGCAGCCATTGCATCATAAAAAAAGAAATGACAATAACAGTAATAGGTGTGGGGTTGATTGGCGGATCGATGGCCATGGCATTGAAAGACGCCCATTT
>CBDTUH010000084.1:0-11232 GCA_965363375.1 uncultured bacterium | reverse complement strand
ACGAATATGTTTGGACACCGGTTCGATTCCGGTCGCCTCCACCAAGTTATATTAGAAAATAACAATTACGTGTAATTGTTATTTTCTAATATATCCTTCCTACAAATAATTCATATTTGATTAAAATAATCCTGGGAATTTTAATTTTTTAGGACACTGCTACTATAGTATGCTAAAATGTTCTTGGGTTGTAATTTTATACATTATCCTTTTCTAATTTCAATCCCCACCCATCATTGCTGCTAATATGTTCATAGAGGCTACTGCAGGATTGGCATCCCAGTTTACAAAGGGCGTTATAGAATTAACTTCAAAATCTGTGAGAGTTAATTTTTTCGTTTTTACGCGTGTTACTTCATATATCATCCTGCTTTTCCCAGCCTTATCGTAATGTAACTCGACTTTTATATTACTTTATCAAGCTGAAAATAAAATGGGTGCAGAAAGTTGATTGCTTTATCAATTTCAGGCGTGTAGTGTACAATTAATTTATAGGCTGGTTTTGCAAGTACTGAGTTTGATGGAACATTAGATTGGTTATAGGTGTAAACTACTTTTTTGCATTTGTAACCTGCAACTATTTCTTCATTTGGCATTTGTTGCATCTCGTACTTTTCTGCATCAACGGTTTCTTTTCCGAAATTTCCCGCATGCTGCCCGCAGAAAATTCAATGGCAGCTTCCTTTTTTTTGTCTGCTGATATTATCATCATTTTACCTTTTTGCATTTCGCTATCCATATAGCTTTGTATGGAATAGTTTAAGGCAAAGGCATTGGCCAGCACTTTATGCCCCGCATATTTTATTTTAGCACAAAACGGACTCATCATTGCTGCCATTATCATTGTACCCATTATGGATTGTTCTCCGGGGCTCATAGCTTCTATTTGAGCAGCGGCCTTGGCTGCATAAGTACTGTTGCTCATGTTTTTTTGTAGTTGTTCCAATTGCTCTTTTTAGTTGTTTTTTTAAAGTCTATTTTTGATAGTGCCTCATTTAAAATATTTCTGGGAAAAGATACGCGTGTATACAAAACACCTTCGGTGAATGGAGCCTGTGCTTTTTTTAATGAAGGTTCAGTTGCAGTTGGTATAGGTAATAAGAATAGGAATTGCAAAAAGTTTCATATAAATAATTTAAATAAAAATTGTATAGGGAAATAGGTTTAGCGGTTTAATTCAATCAGCCATTGCTGTGCACAAGAACGGGCTGCATCTACAGTAGGTTTACCAATTCTGTAGCAGGCTTTCCAAAACTCATCTTTTGCTTCCAGCTTTGGGTCAGAAAAAATCATTTTTGAACCGGCTCTTTGCAGCTTGGCGTTGAAATCAATGTCTGATGTAAGCGCTAAAAAAAGTTTTAATTTTTGGTGCAATAATGCATTTATTGAGGCGGGGTATTCTGCTTCCCATCGTTTCAGGTCTTCTTTATAAACATCCATAATTTCTTTGGTCTGGTAAAGTGGATCAGAAGGTTTTTCAGGTTTCAGTTCCAAGCGTGTGGCGACATATTCTTTGGCAAATTCCGGTGTCTGCGTATAAGCTTTTAAATTTTTGCCGATTTCCTGAATGGCCGCCTCTCTTTCGTTTAATGCCAGGCGTGCCATAATTTTGGTACGTGGAAAAGAAGTGCTACCTCCTATAAGATTGTCTGTAATATAATTATCAGCTTCTTCGGCTCCCAGCCCCAATTGGGTAAAAATGTTTTTGTAAGCTGTTTGCAGTTTGTAAAAGCTATTCAGTCCGAAAAACAAAGTGGCCAAAAGTAATAAAGTGATCAACTTTTTCATGTTAGTTAGTTTTGTGTTGCAAACCTACTGCTGCATCGACATCAATAACTAATCACTTACACGGAATTATTTAAGTACGTAGTTACCGTATTCTTAAACTTTAATTGAAAAAAAGTGATCAAGATGCTGTAACCGTAAAAAAGTAAACGTACTAAAAACCTTCTAAAATGTTTTAAATCTCTTTTAGTCTTGTTTTGTAAAAAGCAACAAATGTTAGTTTGTTTAGTAGTCTTTAATGTAGTTATTGAGATATAAATTAAGGCCGATCTCAAATAGACTTTTTTAAAAGGGATTTGAAACATTTTCTTAAGAATACATCGTTAATAGCACTTACTCCGTAGTATTACTTAGTTTCAAATATCGTTGTTGCTGCTGATTTTTTGCCTCCTTTTCTGAAATTACTTTGCAACCAATACAAAACCAAAACTAGCTAATATGAAAAAGTTATTCATTATGGTAATGCTGGCCTTGCCGGCAGTTGCGTTTTCGCAATCGGCCGTAATAGACCGGTTCAAACAAAAAGTAAAAAACAGGGTAGACCAGCGTGTAGATGAGGGTATGGATAAGGGAATTGATAAAGCGGAAGACGAATTGACAAAAAAGCACAACGTCACAAAGCAAAAGGTCGAAACAGGAGAAAAGGAAGGTTCTGTTGCAACAAACAATAAAGCAAAAGATCAAACCGCTGCGCTCTTTCAAAGTTATTCGCGTTATGATTTTATTCCCGGTGAAAATATTTTATATGCCGAAGATTTTTTACAGGATGCTGTGGGTGAACTGCCACTGAAATGGGTAACTAATAACCGCGGAGAAACCGTAAGCCAAAAAAGTACAAATAACAAATGGATGCGGCTTTTTCCAGGCAGCCGCTTTGCTTCACCTGCACTAAAGCAGCTGCCGCAAAACTTTACAGTGGAAATGGATATTATGCTGCAGTTTAACGGTGAAGCTGGTTATGCATATCCGAATTTTGAAGTAAAGTTAATGGAGCTGTTACCCGGCGATGGCAGTGGCCGGTCGTACGTCGTAAATGAGGATGCACAAAGTGAAGTATCATTGGTGTTGATGCCTACTGGTGCTAGTGAGCCGTTGAATGTGCAATTAAAAAGTTATAAAAATGGCAGCGAATATTTTTCAAACGGGCAAAAGATGCTTAAAACCTTTTCCGATAATGCCGGTAAGCCCATTCATATTTCCATTTGGGTACAAAAGGAGCGTGTGCGTTTCTGGATTAATGGCGATAAAGTGTATGATATACCACAGGCAATTCCGTCTGATGCAATCTTTAACCGGATTGGTTTTAATGTCGAGTCTTCACTTTACGAAGAAGATCAGCTAGGCATGTATGTATCAAACATTAAAGTGGCCGAAGGCACGCCCGACATGCGCAGCAAATTAATAACAGAAGGAAAGCTTGTTACTCACGGAATCCAGTTTGATGTGGCTTCTGATAAGATTAAAGCTGAAAGTGCCGGCGTATTAAAAGAGATTGCTGCAATCCTTAAAGAAAATCAAGATGTGAAGATTAAAGTAGTTGGTCATACTGATAGTGATGGCGATGCGGCTAAAAATTTGGACTTGTCCAAAAAGCGTTCCTTAGCCGTTAAAAACGCATTGGCACAGGTTTATGGTATTGATCCTATGCGGATAGAAACAGAAGGTCTGGGCGAGACAAAGCCTATAGCAGACAATAGCAATAAGGAAGGAAAAGCGCAAAACAGGCGGGTAGAGTTTATTAAACTATAAAAGGGTTTTGAAACTTTTTAAAACATTCTTTCCATTAGATAGTTTTAGCAAATGTGGTTTGAAAACGAAAAGTTTGTTCCCCTCATATTTCTAAAGATTTTACCAAAATTTAGAAGCAGCAATAAATTTGGAAATATTATATTTAAATTACATTTCATCGCTGAGAGCAATACCAAAACTAATAAAAGCTGAACATGTCTAAACCTATCTTATTCCTGCTTTTTTTGCAGTTAATATGCTTTATGGCTTTTTCGCAGGAGAAGAGCCTTAAAGCGCTGATGGCGGAAAAAAACAGCAGCGCAAAAGTGGATGAACTGCACGCGTATGCCCAAAACCTTTTAGATGTTGATAACAAGCAGGCTGGCGAAATTTACAAAAAAACCGTGGCTATAAGCCAGGCGCTAGGTTACGATTTAGGACTGGCAACTGCATACCGTAAAACCGGCTACATACATGGGCAAGATGGAAACTATCGTGAAGCGATCAATCATTTTCGCACCGCTGTAAAGTATTATAGTAGCGGTGGCGGGCATATTAAAGACCTTTTGGTTTGTTATAATAACCTGGGCGCCAATTTTCACCAGATAGGCCAGGTAGACAGTACTATTCATTATTACCTGGCGGCCATTCAGCAGGCAGAAGCCTGGCCGTTGGATAAGGAAGACCCAACTGTTAAACAGGATATCCTCTCCACACTTTCCTTACTCCATGCAAACGTTTCCAGTATGTATGGCAACCAGTTTAACGTGCCTAAGGCGCTGGAATACGGTACAAAGTCCATGACCATTGCCAGGGAAATAAAAGACACTTTAAGGATTATTCTTTCGGCTTTAAGTACCATCCATGGTTTTTCGGTAAATAAGGAATTTGAAAAGGCGCTTGTGTTGGCAAGAGAAGCGGCTGTACTATCCGACTTGTATGGCTTACCAGTTGCACGCGCCAAAGCCTATCATGTTTTATCGGTGAATTATACCAAGCTTAATAAATTAGATTCAGGTATCAATGCCGCCCGTGTAGCGATTAAATATGCCAGGGAAACGGACCGTCAGCTTTATATTTCAGCTTTGCTGGATCTGTCGGATGCTTACCACGATAAAAGGGCTTATAAGGAAGAAGCTGCTTTATTACAGGATGCACTTAAAGAATTTAAGGAGGTAGATAATGTGGCATTTGGTATGAATATGTATGAGAAACTGGCTGATGCGAAATATGCCTTGGGGCAGTACAAGGAGGCGTATGATTATTACCTAACGTCTGCCTCCTATAAAGATTCCATGTTAAGCAAGCAGAACCGTGATAAAATAGCGGATCTGGAAATGCAATACCAGGTTACAGAAAAGGAAAAAACACTTTCAAATCAGCAGTTGCAGCTTACGCAAAAAAACCTGCAGTTGCAACAATCAAAACAATATTTCATGTATAGCATAGGGATAGCACTGCTTACCTTCTTAGCGTTGGCATTTATATATTTTAATTACCAGAACAAAAGAAAGCTGCACCAGCGGCAGCTTAAAAGCGTTCGGCAGGAAAAAGAAATACAATTGCTGCAGGCCTTAATGCATGGCGAGGAAAAGGAGCGGAGCCGTATTGCTAAAGATCTGCACGATGGTGTGGCCGGTACACTGGCTGCCGTAAAAATGCACTTTAGTAGCCTGGCGTTGCAGCAGCCAAAATTGTCAGATGCAAAAGAATACAGGCAGGGCGTAAAATTATTGGATGAAGCATCGGTAGAAGTTCGCAAGACATCGCATAACCTAATGCCTGAAGTATTAATTAAGTACGGTCTGGACGAAGCCCTGCGCCGGTACTGTTCTAATCTTACCAATTCAATCCTTTTCATTCAGTACGATTCGTGGGGCGATATAGTACGGTATAAAGACAGTTTTGAGCTTTCTGTATATCGCATTATGCAGGAGCTGCTAAATAATATCATCAAACATTCAAAAGCTAATAATGCCATTGTGCAGCTAAGTGTTCAGGATAAGATATTATCCCTTACAATTGAAGATAATGGAGTTGGTTATGGTGAAGACATGGCAAAAGAAGGCATGGGCATACATAGTTTGCAAACTAGGGTAAAGGCCATGAATGGGAAAATAGAAATGAACTCAGGGGAAGGCAATGGTGTATGTGCTTATCTGGAGTTTGATTTGGTGGGCCTGGAAGAACCAGAATTTCTCGAAACAGCCTAAAACAAACTTTTTTAAATACAGGACGCTTTGAATACATGCTTTTGACATATGCCATAAACATATGATTTTCCTTATAAATTTTATGGGGCATGCTTTAGTAACAAAGCACTTTTGATTATCTTTTATTCTATATCTTAAAATGACAGGTCTGTTCTATAACTATGCAAGCAATTAAAATAGCCATTATTGATGATCATGAAGTGGTGATCAACGGTTTAAAAGCCATGTTGTCGAATCATGAAGAGTTGAATGTTGTTTTTGCAACTACGCAGGCAGATGTATTAATGACTTATCTGGAAAATAGCGGTACAGATGTGGTTCTGATGGATATACAAATGCCTGAGATAAGCGGCATTGATCTTTGCAAAATGATTCGCAGGCAGCATGAGGAAGTAAAAGTAATTGCTTTCAGCAGTTTTGATGATACTCATTACATTAAGCAGGCTTTGCGGAATGGCGCTTCGGGTTATGTATTAAAAAATGCAGATCAACAAACCATAAAAACAGCCATTCAGACTGTGGCAGAGGGTGGTGAATATATTGATGAAAGTGTAAAAAGGCTGCTGATTCATGAAAGCATTACAGGGCAGCGCCGGTCAATATATGAAATACCACTTACGAAAAGGGAAAAAGAGATTTTAAAACTGATTGCTGAAGAAAATACTAACCAGCAGGTGGCAGACACGCTCTTCATAAGTTTGCGAACTGTAGAAACCCATCGCCTGAATATTACACAAAAGCTGGGTGTGAAAAACACGGCCGGCCTTGTAAAAGAAGCTATTAAAAGGGGGTTGATTTAGTAAAATTGCCTATAATGAATAAAGCCTGATTCCAATCTGGAATCAGGCTTTATTCATTATAAATCTATGTAACATATTTGGGTGGCATCCGTAGGAGTACGTAGTTTTTAAAACCCGTAACAGCCCTGATAAATTCTTTGTCATTACAAAGTTCTTTTGCACTACAAAATTACTGATTTATGAAAAAAATGACATGGATTGTTTTCAGCTTATTGGCTGTAACATTATTTGCCTGTAAAAAGACAGGAATTGAAACTAAAACAGATGAGGCACGATACAAGAATTCGCCTAGCAGTACAGTGCCGGCGGCCTTAGCAAAGGGCGTCTGGTTTTATGGTACCATTTCCGCTATTTCGTATTGGGATCGAGATGGGCATCATCTGGGTAATGATTATGAAGCAGGCAGGGAGTACCAGTTCAGTAACGTTAATGGACAAGGGCGTATGAAGTTTTACCAATACCTGGGTACGCGCAATGCATCCAATTGCGTTGCAGAATACTTTACCTATAAAGAAGGCACGGTAGTATTTAATGGCGATAAGTTCACTTTTTATCCTGTAAAAGGCAACTTTAAAACTATTAAAAAAGATTGCTCAACCGGCAATGGAACTTCTGTAAAAAATGCAGAAGGCGACGATTTGAATCCTGTTACCTATCGATGGGAAGTTAAAGAAATAGAGAATAAAACCTACTTCTATACGTACCTGGAAGAAGATGTTGATCATGAAGAAGTTGTTTTCGTTTATCAATCTTCCAATTAAGTAATGTTCATTTTTTTATTGAATTCTAAGAACGTTTCAAAATCCTTTTAAATTATTAAATAAATAAATCACGGTGGGTATTGCATAATACTTTACTCACTTAACCAAACTAACAAAATGTTTATGAAAAAAAATCAACTCTTTGCCATTGCTTTTTTTGCTTTAACTACTTTGCTAACAACAGCAGCTAACGCCCAAAGTGTAAAAGGAACCAACTATTTAAATGCCGGTATTGGCCTTGGCACTTTTGGTCTTAGCGGCACCGGCGGCCTGCCTATCACCGCATCATTTGAACATGGCTTTACCGACAAAATAAGCGGCGGTGGTTTTGTAGGTTTTGTACAGCGCAAATTTGCCCACGACTGGAAGTACACCTATTTTGTAATTGGCGCGCGCGGCTCATACCATTTTAACGAACTGCTGAACGTTACCAACGAAAAGCTGGATGTGTATGGTGGTGCGTCACTTTACTACCGCGGTTATAAACTAAAGTATGGTGATGATGAGATCAGTGAGCTCTACGATGCCAGTGGTGGCACGGTAGGCCTGGCCCTGCATGCAGCAGCACGTTACATGTTCAAAGAAAATATTGGCGCCTACGCCGAACTGGGTTATGGTGTGTCGCCGCTGCAACTGGGCGTTACTTTTAAATTTTAAACAACTGCCTTTAGTGAAGGTTGCTTTTCAACTAACCTTCACCTGGAATATCATCGAATGTACAGAGCCAAATCTGTTTTCATGTCCATTGTTAGTAGGTGGCAGCAAGCGAAACATAAAGGCATCATAGTTCTATTTTAAAAAACTGAAAAACTGCAAATTGTATGCATTATTTAAAAATATTTGTTTTTGCGATTTTGGTCATTTTTTTATCCTCTTGTAAAAAAGATGTAGATGTTAATGGCAAGTCCAATGAACAAACAACTAATGGAGGACTGGCAAGACCAGTTGGCCAACCCATGGATGATAAAGAAGAAATGACAATTGGTGCACAGGGAGGGACTATTGTTTCTGTCGATGTCCGTATTAAAGTGGAAATACCTGCTGGCGCTTTAAGTGCTGATGTAGCCATTGGCGTTCAACCCATCACACGAACATTAGTAGATGGAGCAGGCGATGCGGGTAAAATGGCTTTTCGCCTTACACCGCATGGCCAGGTGTTTACAAAGCCGGTAAAAATATCATTTCAATATACAGATGCCGATTTAACAGGCCTGAATCCTGAACTCTTAGGTATAGCCTACCAGGATAAGGCAGGAAAATGGAAAGGAGTTGGTGGTGTGGAAGTTGATAAAGCTGCAAAAACGATATCGACTCATGTGAACCATTTCAGCGACTGGAGTATATATGAGGCAATATTATTAATGCCAGGCATTGACTTTTCTCTGGAAAAAAGTAAAAGTGCCATTTTGAGGGTAATGAATGTCACCGTTTTGCCTTCCCTGATTGAAGATGGTGAAGATGCTTTTCTGGATGATACAACTGAAGCCAAGCTTTCTGTAGATTGGCGCATTGTAAATGGTGGGAACTCAGGCACCATTGTGCCAGTACCAACAAGGCCTGTAGCAATATATACTGCTCCGGGAGCCATACCGGCACAGAACCCGGTTACGATAGAAGCAAAAGTATACTTGAATAAGGAAAAGACTAAATACATTTTGCTGGTAAGAAATATTACCATATTAGATTCTATAAAGCCGGGAATCCATTTTAGTATAAACGGAGGTAATTGGGTGCATGTAAACAACACAACAGAATTCAATAGTGGTGAATCAAGAATAACAACCAATGGCGATTTCCCTTTCAATATTTCATTTGACCTTGTTATCAAAGGGGGTAATGCCACAAATACTGGAAAATGGTCATGGAATTGGAGCAATACAACGTTTGTGTTCGGGGATTACAGGACTTCTAATTTCATAGATTATTCACATATTTTTTCTCCTCCGCCACCAGCTGAATCAGTACCTAGCCCCGGTTATGTTACCATTGCTGAAATTAAAAAAGATGAATTTGGTGTAAAATGGGCTACGGGAGAATTCATTGTAGAAAAAGCAACGGGTTTTAAAACAAGCAGTGTTATTGGCCAAACAGCTTTAATAAAAGGTTACTTTCATTTAAGTATAGAATAAAAAAAAGGCTATTTAAATTTATCGTTTTACTTGCAGGTAAATATGGCTTTCGGTTTGATAAAGATCTGGCTATGAAATTAAAAGAAAGCTAGAAGATTTTTTACCTGGAATGCCCGAGAAGTAATAAAATCGATCAGCTAAAAATAAAAAGTGGACTTCCTAAATGTCTTATAGATGCTAAATGTTTGAAATCTTTTAAAAGTTGGTTCGAATTCTGTTCGGTCGCCTCCACTGGTTATATTGGAAAATAACAATTATAAGTATGTGTTATTTTCCAATATAATTTTCATTCCTATTAAATTAACTACAATTGGATTTGCTTCATAATACACCACTCTTTTACATGGTAATTTGCTTTTAAAATATATTAAGAAACATTCTATTCTATGTACTTAAGAACAACCATCTTCGAGAACTCGAAGGTTGTTGTCCTTAAGTACTTGTGTAGTATTAAAGTTGCCTTTGATGGTAAAATATTTATAGTGAAAAAAGAAGTATCCTTATGTTCAAAGGAGCCGTACTTTATGTTCCTAACCGTACTATTTATTGATGGTTTTTATATTTAAACTGGGGTGAGGTTTGTAAGTGTATGCACCAATAAATTGATAGGATGATAGGTTAAGGTGATATATATCGTACATTCATATAAGCTTACCCAAACAACTCTCTGAAACTTTCTTCCGCGCCTTTCGCAGCTTCTAAACCAAACTAATTGCCATGGCAAACATCAAAGCCTTTCTGTTAGGTCTACTCCTAATGACTGCAGCATTAATCATTAATGGTCAGGAAACATGGACCTCCTTTTCCCATAAGGTCAGCACAAAAGGCTATGAAGGACTCCGGTTTCGCTACCAAGCCATGGTACGGACGGAATTACAAGACGACAGCGCAGCTGCCCAATTATGGGCGAGGGTTGATAAAGC
This sequence comes from uncultured bacterium, assembly GCA_965363375.1. Classification (GTDB taxonomy): domain Bacteria; phylum Bacteroidota; class Bacteroidia; order Chitinophagales; family Chitinophagaceae; genus Flavisolibacter. The sequence continues at coordinate 893 of CBDTUH010000084.1, read as the reverse complement.
AGCTGGCATGGGTTTCTTTGATAACATGCAGAACAGCCCAGTCCGAAGTGGTGAGTGGAAAACCTACTTGATAGAGGGAAGGATTGATTCTACCGCCCATCAGATAGCCTTTGGGGTCATTTGCCTGTACAACGGTCAGTTTTACTTTGACAATCTGAAGCTTGATGTGGAAACCAAGGCTGGCAAATGGACAAACATCTATACAGCAGATTTTGAGAATGGGGTCAATACGCTAAAGCAAGGGGTTCCAGATACCACTTTTAAAGCTGCTGTTGTTTCTCAAAGTAAAGGTCAAGGAAAAAACGCACTTCGAATCACTAGTTCTGAGGTGCCCAATTTCGGTATCAATAAAAAGGCCGGCAAGTTTGCCGATGTAAATGGTATTAAGATCTATTATGAAATCTATGGTGAAGGGCAGCCCTTGTTAGTTCTGCATGGCAATGGCGGTTCTATTCAGGATGCTTCCACCTTTTATCCGCACCTGATAAAAAATTACAAGGTCATAGCCGTTGACAGCCGCGCCCAAGGAAGGTCGGGGGAAACGGATGCAGAACTGAACTATGATTTGATGGCCTCTGATGTCAATGCACTTTTGGACCAATTGAAAATAGATTCTGTTCTCATCTGGGGGCAAAGTGATGGCGCTATTATCGGACTGCTTTTGGCCATGGACTACCCCAAGAAAGTAAAACGGGTGCTGGCTTTTGGTTCCAACATGCAGCCCGATACCACGGCACTTTTTCCATGGATTATCAGAAGCATGGAAAAAGCAGTGAAGGAAAGTACCGACCCAAAGCATCGAAAACTGAATCAACTGATGCTGAAGTATCCCAACATCTCTTATGAAAAGCTATCCACCATCAAGGCACCTGTATTGATTATGGCGGGTGACA
>CBDTUH010000083.1:0-11333 GCA_965363375.1 uncultured bacterium | reverse complement strand
GGGCAGCAGCCATGTGGTATCTGCCTTTTTGGTGGTAAAGGGCTGGTAATAACTGTTAAGCGAAGGCAGAAAACGGGCACCCCATTTTTCAAATTCAGCGGCAATGTATTGGGCCGCCAAATGCAATTCGGGTGTATAATTGCCACGGCCCTTGAGGCTGTCGCTGGTCAAAAAAAGCAAATGCTTCTGCACCTGCGCTACCGATATGGAGTCGGACAGCGATTGTGCAAAAGCATTGGTTGCTAAAAAGAAAAATACAATTAAAAACCGCAGGCGCATAAAAGGCAAAATAAACCTTTTAGCGCAATGTGCTGGTATCTACGCGCGAAGGCGTTTCCTTGCCGGCTACAATAGAGGCCGATGAAACGGCAATGGCTTTTATAATCTCGGTCATGTTGGCCAGATCCAGCGTTTCCACATGGTCGGTTACTTTATGATAGTTGGGTTCGTTATCCATTTTAGAAGTGGAAATGGTGTGTGCCGGTACGCCCAATCTTGCCAGCGTAGCATTGTCCGACCTGTAAAAAAGGTTCAGGTCGGGGTACGGGTCGGGGTGAAAGGTAAATGCCGAACCCTGCAATGCTTTTTGCATAATCTGTCCCATGTTACTTTTTTCGTAGCCGGTGATAAAGGCGCTGTTGCGGCCCCACTTGCTTTCGGTACCAATCATTTCAATATTGAACATGGCCATTACGTTTTTGGGGTCGAACTGCTGTGAAAAATACTGTGCGCCAAATCCACCCATTTCTTCTGCCGTAAAAGCGGCAAACACCAGCGTGCGCTCGTTATTGGCCAGTTGTTTAAAATAGTTGACCAGCATAATTACCGCTGTTGTTCCGGCCGCGTTATCATTGGCACCGTTAAAGATACTGTCGCCGGCCACCGGTTTGCCAATGCCCATATGGTCGTAGTGGGCCGAAAAAATGACCTGCTCGGCCATTTTGCTTTTGCCTGGTAAAATGCCTACTACATTTGACATTTTTACTTCTTGCACATCGTGTTCGGCTTTGATGTTAAATTCCTTTGGTGCGTAAATACCTAAAACAAAAACCGTGTTGTGAGCGGATTTAAAACCCATTCTTTTAAGCCCCGCCAGGCGCGGAAAGTTGCTGCGGAAAGAAGTGTCTACAAATACCACCGTGTTTTTACCGTCGCGGGCCAGGCTTTGGGCACGCGCAAACAGGTTTTCGCCGGCTTTGATGGTTTCTGTCATGTAGCCCATCTTTTCGTTCACTTTCAGGTCCTTTTCGGAAGTAACCACAATGATAGATTTTTCATCCAGCTCCAGTTCGTCCATTTCGCCTTTTACGCTTTTTTGCTGCGGGCGCACTACGGTAAAGGTTTGCAGGTAGCTGCCATTGGCACCGGGCTGCAGGCCGGCTTTTTTAAATTCTTCGGCAATAAAAGCTGCGGCCTTGTCGCTGCCGGGTGTGCCGGCGCGGCGGCCCTGCATATCATCGTGCGCCAGTACGGTTTCTATGCGTGTTACCTCGCTTACATTAATAATGGCATCTGCCTTTGATGGTTTGGTAGCCGTTTGTGCCGAACAGGCCATTGAAAAAGCCAGGGCACTAATAAAAAAAAATTGCTTCATGTGTGGTTGTGAATTGTCAATTGTGAATAGTCAATAATGAAATAGTGAATAAAAACGTCTGTTTTTCCTTTTAAAGTTTTTGGTGTATGGCTCATAATAACAGCCAATGCCATTTCAAAAACGTCTGTTTTTCCTTTTGCCATTTCACACAAAGGCGCAAAGAGGCAAAGCTTGAAAAAGTCTCCTTTCCTCTTTCCCCTCTTTTATCTCTTAGTTCAAAACGTCTCTTTTCCCTTTCAGGCCCCCAATTCTTAATTATTAATTTTTAATTCTTAATTCCTTACAGGCTCATCATCTCTTTAAACTTCACGGTTTGCCGGCGGCTCACTTCTATTTTTTCGCCGCCTTTCAGTTCCAGTAAAAGCCCGCCGTTGAAGTAAGGTTCTATTTTATCAATGAGGCGCAGGTTTACAATGTGCTTGCGGTTGGCACGAAAGAAAACTTTTTCATCCAGCCGCTCTTCCAGCGCATTCAGCGATTTTAAAATCAGGGGTTTGTGCGGGCCAAAAAACACCTTGGCATAGTTGCCCACGCTTTCAAACAGTCTTATTTCGTTCAGCTTAACAAACCAGCAGCGTTCGCCGTCTTTTACAAACACCTGGTCGTTCTCGGTAAGCAGGCTGCGGTTGCCGCCCTCGGTAATTGCGGTGCCCGACTGAAAGCCGTTGCCCGCCTCGGCGGTTTGCAGCTTGTGCACGGCATCGGCCAGGCGCTTGGGCTCAATGGGCTTCAGCAGGTAATCCAGCGCATTTACCTCAAAAGCCTTCAGGGCATACTCGTCGTAGGCGGTGGTAAAAATTACGTGCGGTGCCCGGTCAAGCTCGGACAGCAGGTCAAAACCGGTTTTGCCCGGCATTTGAATGTCCAGAAAAATCAGGTCGGGGTTGCTGTTCTCAATTTTCTGCAGTCCTTCGTCTACATTGGCCGCTTCGTCAATCACCTCAATTTCCGGAAAATCCTGCAGCAGTTTGCGCAGCTCGGCCCTGGCCAGGCGCTCGTCATCAATGATGATTGCTTTCATTAGTTGTATACGTGTTGGTTTATAGTTACAGGAATCATTACTTTGGCTTCTACCAATGTGGGCTCTACCTGGCGTATCTCAAAGCGGGCCTTGCTGCCGTACAGCAGGTTCAGCCGGTCTTTAGTGCTGCTGAGGCCAAAACCGCCTTGTGTGCCAGCACCGTTAAGCTGACCTGTATTTTGCACCGCCAGCATGTGGTAATCGCTTTTAAAATCAGATATGATGCGCACCACGCCGCCGGCCACCTGCCGGCTAATGCCATGTTTAATTGCGTTTTCCACCAGGGTTTGCAGCATCATGGGCGGCACTTGCTGGTCCAGCGTGTCTTCGTCAATATCGTACTCTACGTGCAGGCGGTCTTCAAAGCGCATGTTCTCCAGCGCCAGGTAGTCTTTTACTATTTTCAGTTCATCTTTAAAGCTCACCGTTTCGCCTTTTTCGGCTTTAAGTGAAGAGCGCAAAATGTTGCTGAGTTCGGTAATGGCGCGGCGGGCGCGGCCGGGGTCTTCATCTATCAGCGCGCGGATGCTGTTGAGGGCGTTAAAAATAAAATGCGGGTTGATGTGGGCTTTAATGGTCTTTAATTCCAGCTCTTTTACCAGGCTTTCCAGCTGCAGCGTATCCATCTGCTGCTTGCGGCTTTTGGTAACGTAGTGGTACATAAAGTAAATGAGGTTCCAGATAAAAAAGTAGATAAAGGCATTGAAAGCACCCATCAGCACCAGCAACACAAAATTGCTTTCCATAATCTCTACTTCGTTGTTAAACAGCCAGTTAAACTTGTAGAGCAGCTGCGCGTTGAAGTAAGAAACAACAATGGAAAAGCAAATGGTGAGGAAAAGAAACTGCAGTATCTGCTTTTCAAAGCTTTTTTGCAGGATGTTGAGCCGGATGATGACAAAGCGCATAATGTGCGTAGCCACCAGGCCCAGGGCCACAAAAATGCCCAGGCGGCCAAAAAAAAGTTGCACATCCTGGTGATCGGCCAGGCGGCCAAAAGTGTACGCAAAAAACGAGTTGACAAAAGCAAACGTTCCCCAGCCTACCAGTTGAAACACCCAGTACCTTGAAAGCTTGACACGGTTCATACGAAAACAAATATAACTTTTTATGGCGGGTAAGCTAAGCCCAAAAATTACAAATGGAAGCTAATGCGTACAAGTGGGAGGCCAATGCGTTTGTTGTAAGGTTCATGGTTCATTGTTGATGGTTATGGAAGAAGACAGGGTTTTCAAAACGTCTCTTTTTCCTTTTAAAATGTAAACGATTTGGATTAAAATGAATTAGCACGAGTTTCAAAACGTCTCTTTTCCCTTTTAAATATTGGTCACCGGCATTCGAGCCTTGATGAAGCTCCTGTTGCGACGCTCCGTTGGGGCTGCAGCAAGCGCATGAACAAAAACGTCTCCATTTCCTTTTAAACTTTTACCGGCTGTTCTAACTGCAGTCTGACAACCTCCTAAAACGTCTCTTTTTCCTTTCACCCTTTTCTCCAACCATTTAGAGCAACTATTTGTTATAACACAACAGTGGCCTTTCATTTGCTGAAGGAATACTATATTTTTGCACTTGCTTTAAACCATTCGCATGCATATTGCCCCGGGACCATTATTAGCCACTATCAATTCGCCACAAGACCTGAAAGCCGTACCTAAGGAAAAGCTGCATCAGGTTTGCAACGAGCTGCGCCAGTATATTATTGACGTGGTAAGCGTGCACGGCGGCCACTTTGCCGCCTCGCTGGGCGTGGTAGAGCTGAGCGTAGCCCTGCATTATATTTACAACACGCCTTACGACCAATTGGTGTGGGATGTGGGCCACCAGGCTTACGGGCATAAAATACTAACCGGGCGCAGAGACAATTTTGCAAGCAACAGAAAATATGGCGGCCTCAGCGGCTTTCCCAAGCGCAGCGAAAGCGAGTACGATACGTTTGGCGTAGGCCACTCCTCCACTTCTATTTCCGCCGCACTGGGCATGGCTATGGCGGCCAAAATAAAAGGTGAAGAAGACCGAAAATCGGTAGCCATTATTGGCGATGGAAGCATGACGGCCGGTATGGCCTTTGAAGCGATGAACCACGCCGGCGTGGCCGATAGTGATGTGCTCATTATTTTAAACGACAACTGCATGAGCATCGACCCCAACGTGGGTGCGCTCAAAAGTTACCTCACTGATATTACCACCTCCCAAACTTATAACAAGCTGCGCGACGATGTGTGGAAGCTGCTGGGTAAATTGCCCGTAGGTAAAAATTTCAGCCGCGAAATGGCCTCCAAGCTGGAAGCCAGCGTAAAAGGCATGGTGAACAAAAGCAGCAACCTGTTTGAAGCCCTCAACCTGCGCTACTTTGGCCCGGTGGATGGACATAACATTACCAACCTGGTAGATACGCTCAAAGACATGCGTAACATTCCGGGTCCTAAAATTCTGCACATAATTACGGTAAAAGGTAAAGGCTACGCCCTGGCCGAAAAAGACCAGACCAAGTGGCACGCGCCCGGCCTGTTCGATAAAATTACCGGCGAGATTTATAAAAAGAAATTTGACCTGCCGCAGCCACCCAAGTACCAGGATGTATTTGGCCATACGCTGGTGGAACTGGCAGAAGCCAATAATAAAATACTAGGCATTACACCGGCCATGCCATCGGGCTCGTCCATGAAATTTATGATGGAAAAGATGCCCGACCGCGCTTTTGACGTGGGCATTTGTGAGCAGCATGCCGTAACGGTAAGTGCCGGTATGGCTACACAGGGTATGAAGGTGTTTTGCAACATCTATTCTTCCTTTATGCAGCGCGCTTTTGACCAGGTAGTGCACGATGTAGCCATTCAAAAGCTGCCCGTTATTTTCTGTTTGGACAGGGCCGGCCTTGTAGGTGAAGACGGTCCTACGCACCATGGCGCTTACGATGTGGCTTATTTTCGCTGCATTCCCAACCTCATTATTTCCGCACCTATGAACGAAGCGGAACTGCGCAACCTGATGTACACGGCGCAGTTAGATGAAACAAAGCTGCCTTTTGTCATCCGCTACCCGCGCGGCGAAGGTGTGATGCCCGAATGGCGCAAACCTTTTGAAGAAATTACAATTGGTAAAGGAAGAAAATTAAAAGACGGAAAAGACGTCGCCATTTTATCGTTCGGTCATCCCGGCAACTTTGCCGCTGCTGCCATCCGCGATTTAAAACGCGAAGGAATTAACCCCGCACATTACGACATGCGTTTTGCCAAGCCGCTGGACGAAGAACTGTTACATGAAGCCTTACAGCAATACGACCGGATTATTACTGTAGAAGATGGAACAATTGTAGGCGGATTTGGAAGCGCTGTATTAGAATTTATGCAGCAGCATGGTTACAAGAACGATGTAAAAATACTGGGCATTCCCGACCGCATTGTAGAGCACGGTACGCTGAAAGAACTGCACCGCGAGTGCGGCTACGATGCCGAAGCCATTGCCGATGCTGTGCGCGAAGGGTTGAATAAAGAAAAGGAAATGGCTATTCCGGTGCTGAACTAATATATCTCGTAAACTGTTTTAAAAAAAGAGCCGGCCGCTGTGCCGGTTTTTTCTTTTAAAGGAAAACCAATCTTTTTTTGACCATTTAAAGCAGTGGCACTAATTCATTTGTTTTCGCATTGTTTCGCAGCTATTGGCAACTATTTTTCGCTTTCGCCTGTTGTTTAAACAAAAGCTACGCTGCCACCATTTTTTGCACGCCGGGAACAATAATTGATGCCTTCACACCGGCACCCACCAGTAACCCCTAAATGATTTAAAGATGAAAGAAGAATTCCAGGGTTTTACCTCAGAACTGATGCAGGCACTCACCCGCTATTGGCAGCAATTTGTTTATGCGCTGCCCCGCATTGCCCTAGGCATCTTGTTGCTGTTGGTGGTACTTTTTTTGGCGTCGCGCATTAGCGCTTTGTTGCAGTTACGGCTGTCTCGGCGGGCGCACGATCCGCTTTTTTCACGCTTTGTGGCCCGGCTGGTAAAGTTTGTGTTGCTAGTGGTGGGCATCATTCTGATGCTGCATGTGCTGGGGCTGAGTGGCGTGGCAGGTGGCCTTCTGGCCGGTGCCGGTATTTCGGCCTTTGTGGTGGGCTTTGCCTTTAAAGACATTGCCGAAAATTTTCTGGCCGGTATTATTTTGGCCTTCAACCGCCCGTTTGCGCTGGATGATACAATTAAGCTCAATGATTTTGTGGGTCATGTAAAAGAGCTGAACTTTCGCACTACGCACCTCAAAACGTTTGATGAAAAAGATGTATTTATTCCCAATGCCATGATTGTAAAGGAGCCGGTGGTGAACCTAACGCGCGATGGCATGCTGCGGCTCGATTTTGTGGTAGGCATTGCGTACGAAGATGATATTGCCAGCGCCGAAAAACTGGTGTTGCAAACCATCAGCCAAAACCCCGAGGTGCGCAAAGACAAACCTCCTTTTATGGTGGTGGAAGAACTGGCTACCAGCACGGTTAACCTGCGCATGTTTTTTTGGGTAGATACCGATGATTATAAAAAAGGCGTGCTGATAACCAAAAGCGCCGTAATGCAAAGGGTAAAAGAAGCCCTCACCGATGGCGGCTTTACCCTGCCGGCCGATATACAGGAGTTGAAATTATACGACAAGCGGGACCACTTTCCGGTATCAATTGTAAACAATCAAAAACCAGTGTAATATTGGTTGCGCCAGACATTTCAAAAGGAAAAATAAATACTTTTAATAAAGATGCTTCGTTATTGAAATTAAAAGAGCTTCGCATCTTTTGCATTAATGAATAAACTACTGCTTCTTATTGTTGCCCTGTTGCTTGCAGCTGTTGTATATGTAGTAACCAGGAATGCTACTGTAGTAAATGCGGCCAATTCTATCATTGATTCGGTGCTTATTGAAAAAGAAGAAACAACTAAGCGAGAAGCGGAACTGGCTGCTGCCAAACTGCAACACTTCTCCACCCAGTTAAAAACTTTTGCTGCACAAAACAGGTATGCTACGGATGTTGGCTTTTTGATTGACATGAGCCTGCCCAGTGGCAAAAAACGCTTTTTTGTATACGACCTGCAGGCCGATTCCCTTATTACATCCGGACTGGTAGCGCATGGAAGCTGCAACCAAAGATTTTTAGAAGAGGGTCAGTTTGCCAACATTGTAAACAGCGGCTGCACTTCTATCGGAAAATATAAAATAGGTTACTCGTACAACGGCAACTTTGGTAAAGCATATAAGCTATTCGGCCTCGACAGCACCAACAACAAAGCTTTTGAACGTTATGTGGTACTGCATGGTTACACCTGTGTGCCCGATGAAGAAACGTATCCGCAACCCATTTGCAACAGCCTGGGCTGCCCTATGGTTTCCTATGCTTTTTTAGAACAGCTGGAAGCTATTATCGACAATTCGCGCCGGCCCATCCTGCTTTGGATTTACCAATAACAAAAGGGAAAATAAAGGTTTCTACATCAATACTATTCATAGCAAAAGGAAAAAGAGACGTTTTTCAAAACGTCTGTTTTTCCTTTTAATTTCGTCCTTCCTTTACTGCAATTGCAGCACCACTACCGATGCCGGCGGCAAAGTTAGTTCCAGTTTGTTGCCGCTAAGCCTGGCGCCATTAAATGCAACGGGTTTTATTTTCTCAGGCTGCTCAAACGTATTGTGGTCCTGTAGTTTTTGGGAAGATAATACCCGGCCAGTTACATTTTTAAAATTAGCGCCGTCAATGTTGATGGTTATCTTCTGGGGCTTGGCCGCATCAATATTCACCAGTGAAACGTGTGTGCGGCCCTGCGCATCTTTTGATGCAGAGCCATTTACAGCTGGCAGGCTTTCGCCACCAAACACATAATCAGCTGTTTTTATCTGCAGCGGCAGCAGTTGCGCATCGTGGTGCACGGTGTACATTTCCATTACATGATAAGTGGGCGTTAAAATCATTTTTTCCTTATCGGTCAGTATCACGGCCTGCAACACATTTACCGTTTGCGCCAGGTTGGCCATGCGCACGCGATCGCTGTTGTTGTTAAAAATGTTCAGCGTCATGCCGGCAATCATCGCATCGCGCACGGTATTTTGCTGGTATAAAAAACCGGGATTGGTGCCGGGCTCCACATCGTACCAGCCGCCCCACTCATCCACCACCAGGGCCAGCTTTTTTTCCTTATCGTATTGATCCATTACGGCGGCATGGCCGCGCACATATTCATCCATTTTCCACGCCTGCTGCATTGTTTTGAAATAATGTTCTTCGTCAAAATGTACAGACGGGCCTTTTTTACTCCAGTCGATCACCGCGTAATAATGCAGCGCAATGCCTTCCATCAGGTGCAATGGTATGTTTTTTAGCAGCACTTCGGTCCAGTTGTAATCGCCGCCGGAAGGGCCCGATGCTACGCGAAACATTTTATCTCGCTGGGCAAAACCCATCATGTAAGTAGCGTATTGCTTGTACAAATTGGCATAATATTCTGCGTTCATGTTTCCGCCGCAACCCCAGGGCTCGTTGCCCACGCCCCAGTATTTTACGCCCCAGGGTTCTTGCTGCCCGTTCTGCCGGCGCAGGTCGGCCATAGGTGCCTTGCCATCAAAGTTCACATACTGCACCCAGTCGCTCAGCTCCTGCACGGTACCACTGCCTACGTTGCCGGCCAGGTAAGGTTCTGTATCTAATAATTTACACAGGGCTAAAAAATCGTGCGTACCAAAGGAGTTATCCTCTGTAACGCCGCCCCACCAGGTGTTAACGATTGTTGGCCGCGCCTCTTTCGGGCCAATGCCGTCTTTCCAGTGATAAGTATCGGCAAAGCAGCCGCCGGGCCAGCGCAGGTTGGGAATTTGTAATTTTTTGAGTGCCGCCACCACATCGTTGCGCACACCAGCCGTATGCGGAATGCTCTTATTTTTTTCACCCACATAAATGCCATCGTATATGCCGCGGCCCAGGTGCTCGGCAAAGTGCCCGTAAATATGTTTGCTGATGGTATTTTTGGGCGCTGCTGCCTGAAGGGTTGCTGTATTTTGTGCCACGGAATGCAATGCGGTTAATGTAAACAATAAAGTACAGAAAGCAGTAAAGTAGCGGCTGTGCATAGGCAAACGAATGGGTTAATTCAATAACCGAATGTAACCAATAAAGTTGTGTGAAGAAAACAATTAATATAGCATTCGAATAGAAAAAGGTGCAAGGAAAGAAGGAATGAATAAGTGGCATTTTGAATTGTGAATGGTCGATGGGACAACCTTCACTAAACAATTCAAAATGCGCATGAGTAAACGAAAGAAGAAACACTTTTTTTTCGGCATAATCAGTGGTAATCACCTTATTGAAATTTAAAGTGAAAGGTAAATGGAATAGTCTTTATGACTATTTACGAGATAATTCCATTTACTTTCTTATTCTGATTTTTACAGCTTTAAAAAAAGCGTCACTAATTTGATCTGTTAATATTTATAGCTTATAATATTAAAAGACGATAATTCATAGGATGTAAACTTTAAACACTCTTTTGCTCAAATTGATAAATTAAAATATATCTTACTAAGTATATTTATTAGTTAAACCAAAGTTGAAACTTAGAATGAAATTCTTATCAAAGAATATTGATAGTTTGATAATCAATATTTTATCTAGTGTAATATTTGCCTAGTTAGTATATCTTTTTAATAAAGGGAATAAGTCTATAAATATTCCATATTGGCTTCTTACCTTTTTTATTGTTTTTATTATAGGCTCAATATTGTATTTTTTTATGACAAGAGAGCCTAATCTTGAAAAGGAAATTGAACTAAAAAATGTTGTAGACAAAAAGTTTAGTTTCGAAGAGGTAGTTTTAGATGGAAATGCATATATAAATTGCGAGTTCGATAATTGTAAGTTTACTTTCAAAGGAAAACTTCCATTTAGTTTAAGGAATTGTAAATTTAATAATCCTCCTCTAATCCAATTCTATGGCAATGCTGGATTGACTTTGTCGACATTAAGTAAAATATATCAAGACCCTGCTTTTAGGCCAATTTTTGAACAAACCATAATCAATATAAAGGCAGGGAATTTACAAAGAAGAAATAATATACCTTAATAAGATGCTAGGGTTATTAACCCGAGCATTTCTATTTGAGCAATAGTAACTGACAGTAGTTAAGTAATCAAATATTCATAATAACAATAAGAAAAAAATAAGTAGCTAAAATTCTAATCTCCTGAAACAAGTTCAGGATGACGGGCGGTTGTTACTGTTAATTATACCATGTTTGGTAAAAGGAAAATCAAATGTTTTTCATTCGGTCAACGCCAATGAACACAAGCCGACGTAACACTGTCATCTCAACTACAAATGCATCATTTCTTCGTCGGTAAAGCCTTCTTCGGTTTCGTTGTATTCTACTATAAAGTTGTTGCGGCCTTCGCCAATCATAATGCGCAGGTACTTTTGCTGCACCAGCTCCAGCATGCTGAGGAAAGTAAAAATGGCGTGTACGCGGTTTTCTACGCCGGTAAATATTTTTTCAAACGACAGGGTGCGCTCGCGCTGCGCGGTAGAAATGATGTCGGCTTTGGTGGCTTCCATGCTGTAATTATACGGTACCACGGTGTGCACGGGTTTGTTGGCCGCATCGTAATTGCGCTGCATTACTTTTTCAAACGCCTTCATTAGTTTGAAAAGTGTAATGGTTTGCACCTCGGTGCCTTCGCTGGCTTCTTCACCAAT
>CBDTUH010000082.1:0-11494 GCA_965363375.1 uncultured bacterium | reverse complement strand
TCATTGCTCATGGTGTAGAAGATGCGGCTCTGACCCATCAGCATCACCAATATCACAGAAGAAAAACCGGCGAGGATGGCAACAGTAACCGCAGTGGCCAGCCAGCCATAACCTGTCATGTACTGCGAAATGGCGTATGCTACAGAAGCTTCGCGTCCTTTTTCGGGGTCAACAAAGTCGGTCCATGGTGCTACACCGGTGAGTACGTGCCCAAACAAGATATATAATACGGTACAAATAGCCAGCGAACCTAATATACCAATGGGCATGTCGCGCTTTGGATTTTTAGCTTCCTGCGCTGCTGTACTTACCGCATCAAAACCAATGAAGGCAAAGAACACAATAGCCGCACCACCTAGCACACCGCCCCAGCCATGCTTGAATACCCCATCATAATTTACAATTTCCTTACCGGCGGTATCCAATATAGGAGCCGTGCCTTCAGGAATAAGATATGGTGTATGATTTTCGGGTGAAATAAACTGCCATCCAATTACAATAAACAACAACACAATAGCCACTTTTACAAATACGATAATGGCATTTACAAAAGCACTTTCCTGTGTTCCTTTTATCAGTAACAGGGTGAGCAACAACAGTATAACCAGTGCGGGCGCATTAATAATACCCTGGTGTAAAACACCGGCACTATCGGTAAAGCTTTCAAAAGGCGAGTGCGACCATTCATACGGAATAGCTGCCCCCCCCAGCAGTGTGTTTAAGTATTCGCTCCAGGCAATAGATACGGTAGCCGCACCCAGTGCGTACTCCATAATCAGTGCCCATCCAATAATCCAGGCAATCATTTCTCCCATTGTTACATACGAGTAAGCATAGGCACTACCCGCAATGGGAATCATGGCAGCAAACTCGGCATAACATAAGCCCGCAAAGGCACAACCAATAGCCGCAATAATAAACGAAATCGTTACGGCCGGACCTGCAGCCTGCCCGGCGGCAGCGGCTGTACGTACAAACAATCCGGCACCAATAATGGCACCAATACCCAGTGCAATCAAATTTCCGGCACCAAGGGTACGCTTCAAGCCTTTACCATCGTCGGCCTGCGCCAGCATTTGGTCCAAAGGCTTTTTTACAAATAAACTCATAGTGTTGAAGAATGGTTTTAAGCTCGTAAAATAAATAATAATTTGAAAACGGATTTATTTCTTTTGCACATACGGGGAATCATTAGGCAATAAAAATGTGCAGGGATGATTATTTTTTCCGATTTTCGGCCATTCTTTAACCACCGCTATTTATGAAGAAAGGAAACAGGCTCACTATTTACATTATTGCAGCTATGGTTTTGGGCGTACTAGCCGGATATGTAGTTTTCAATAATGCCGCACCCGATTTTAAGGACAGCTTCTCTAAAAACGTCAAATTATTAAGCACTATTTTTATTCGTCTGGTGCAAATGATCATTGCACCACTGGTATTTACTACCCTTGTTGTAGGTATTGCCAAGCTAGGTGATCTGAAGACGGTAGGCCGTGTAGGGGGCAAGGCGCTGCTTTGGTTTGTCACAGCATCGCTGGCATCGCTGTTGCTAGGTATGGTGCTGGTAAATTATTTTGAGCCGGGCAAATTCATCGACCTTTCGCAGGGCGATGCAGCAGGCCTAACCGACCTGGTAGGTAAGCAGAAAAGCTTTTCACTGCAAAACTTTGTAGAGCACATTATTCCGCGATCTGTATTTGAAGCCATGGCCACAAACGAAATATTGCAGCTGGTGGTTTTCTCTATCTTTTTTGGCGTAGCAGCGGCTGCTATCGGCGATTATACAAAACCTGTAGTTAAGGCGCTGGAAATTGCTTCGCACATCATTTTAAAAATGGTGAACTATGTAATGAACTTTGCACCTATTGGTGTTTTTGGTGCCATTGCCGGTGTGGTAGCTTCACAGGGACTGGGCATTTTTAGTTTTTACCTGAATTACTTTTTATACTTTTTGATAGGCATTGCCCTTTTGTGGGCCATACTGTTGGGTGTGGGATTTCTTATTTTAGGAGGCAGAATGAAGGAGTTGCTGCGGCGCATTGGCAGCCCGCTCCTGATTGCCTTTAGCACTACCAGCAGCGAAGCCGTATTTCCCAAACTGACCGAAGAACTGGAGCGCTTTGGCTGCCGCGACCGGATTGTAGCATTTGTGCTGCCACTGGGTTACTCATTTAACCTTGACGGTAGTATGATGTACATGACCTTTGCATCGCTGGCCATTGCGCAGGCATATGGCATTGACCTGTCGCTGGGTACACAGCTGACCATGCTGCTGGTGCTGATGCTTACCAGTAAAGGTATTGCAGGCGTGCCGCGGGCATCGTTGGTGGTGGTGCTGGCTACTTGCGCCATGTTTAACATTCCACCTGAAGGGGTAGCCTTAATTTTACCTATCGACCACTTTTGCGATATGTTCCGCACCGCCACCAACGTAGTAGGTAATGCCCTGGCTACTTCTGTAGTAAGCAAATGGGAGGGCGAACTGGATAACGGTTAAATATAATAATGGAGAGTTTATTGCATATAACATTACTGGAGGCAGGATTTATCCAGCGGTTTATTGAATGGATTATACAGAACGGCGGCATTTATGTATTGCTGTTTGTAGTGTTTGCCGAAACGGGATTGTTCGTTGGTTTTTTTCTACCTGGTGATGCGCTGTTGTTTGCCGCGGGTATGTTTGTAGAAGACCTGGCTGCCGAGTTTTTTGATGTACACTACATGATAGTGGTGCTGCTGGTTATCATTGCTTCTATTTTGGGCAACCTGGTTGGCTATTGGTTTGGCAATAAGACCGGCCCGCTGCTTTTTGAGCGTAAAGACGGCTGGCTTTTCCGACGCAAGCACCTGATGCGCGCCAAAGACTTTTACGACCGTTATGGCAAGACTACCATTTTTCTCGCCAAGTTTTTACCTATTGTACGCACGTTTGCACCTATAGTGGCCGGCATCGTGAAAATGGAGAAATCTACATTTATATTGTACAATGTTTTAGGCAGCCTTGCCTGGGTGTTGAGCATGATGCTGGGCGGTTACTTTTTACAATCGTGGTTAATGAGCAAGTATGGCTTTAGCCTTAAAGACCATATTGAGCCAATTACATTCGGAATCATTTTAATTACCACCTTACCGGTGATTTATAAAATGTTTTTTGCAAAAAAGAACGTTGTTGATCCACCGCAATCGTAAGCTTTTATGACAACCAAAACGTATGGCATTTTATCGGTACCTGTAATTGTAGGTGCCCTTGGCTATTTTGTAGACATCTATGACCTGCTCTTGTTTGGTATTGTGCGTCGGCAAAGCCTGATGGACCTGGGCCTGCAAGGCGAAGAACTGGCTACGGTAGGCGAAATGATCATCTCGGTGCAAATGGCGGGCCTGCTGATTGGCGGTATTATCTGGGGTGTGATGGGCGATAAAAAAGGACGGTTAAGCGTACTCTTTGGTTCTATCATTTTATACTCGCTGGCCAATATTGCCAATGGCACGGTTACCACTACCGAGCAATACGCGATTGTACGTTTTATAGCAGGCATTGGCTTGGCAGGCGAGCTGGGTGCAGGCATTACACTGATTGCTGAATTGTTACCAAAAGAAAAGCGTGGGCTGGGTACTTCGTTTGTAGCCGGGCTGGGACTCACCGGTGCGGTGGCTGCTTATTTTGTATCACAAACATTCGACTGGCGCGTGTGCTACTACATTGGTGGCGGGTTGGGTTTGCTGCTGCTTTTGTTGCGTGTTTCCGTTTTTGAGTCGGGCATGTTTCACGAAGTGAAAAAGCTGGGTGTCAAGCGGGGGAATTTTTTTATGTTCTTCAACAACCGCGAGCGGGCAAAAAAATATTTCATTGCTATTTTAATTGGCCTGCCCACATGGTATGTAATAGGTGTGCTGGTTACTTTTTCAGACAAGTTTGGCGAAGCCTTCAGCCTGCAGGAAGCCATTGCACCCGGCAAAGCCATTATGTTTGCCTACATCGGCATTTCTATTGGCGATATTGCTATTGGCTTTGTCAGCCAGTGGCTGCGCAGCCGCAAAAAGGCCTTGTTTCTTTTTTATGGATTAACGGCGTTGTTCATTACACTTTTCTTTTTGCAGGATGGCGGAAGCAGTCAAAATATGTATGCCATTTGTGCCGGGCTGGGCTTTGCCACCGGCTTTTGGGCCATATTTGTAACCATGGCGGCCGAGCAGTTTGGCACCAACCTGCGTGCTACTGCTGCTACCACGGTGCCCAATATGGTGCGCGGCGCCCTGCCGCTTATTATCCTGCTTTTTCAATGGCTGCGTAGTTACTTGCCTTATGCCACCGCCGGCTGGGTCACGGGTTTGATTGTTATGGTCGTTACCGTAATTGCAGCATCAATGGCGCAGGAAACCTTTGGAAAAGACCTCAATTATGTAGAGCACTAAGGCTGTTAAAATGGAAGTACATAAAGGCCTAAACGTTTATTTTTGCTTTTAAATTTTTTTACAACTTACCTAAAACGTCTTAAAATCCTTTTAAGGTAAAAACAGCCGTATATGATCAGTGATAAATGCATTTCCATATTTCAGCAAAGTATAAAAGACTACCACGTAAAAGACAATATTGATGCGGCTATTGAAAATCCTTTTGATGCAGGCACCATCGATCACCTGCTGTATGCAAAAGCTTGGATAGATACCGTGCAATGGCACCTGGAAGATGTGATCCGCGATCCGCAGATTGACCCTGTAAAAGCTCTTCAGATAAAGCGCCGCATCGACGAGTCGAACCAGCGCCGTACCGACATGGTGGAATATATTGATGCTTATTTTTTAGATCAATATAAAAACGTTCAGCCTTTGCCCGAAGCCACCATCAACACCGAAAGCCCCGCCTGGGCCATTGACCGCCTGAGCATTCTGGAACTGAAAATTTACCACATGCTGATAGAGGCTACGCGTGCCAATGCTACTGAGGAACACCGCGCCACCTGCCATCAAAAGCTGGATATTTTATTGGTGCAGCGTAAAGACCTTTCTACCGCCATCAACCAGCTGCTGCAAGACATTGAATCGGGCCGCAAATACATGAAGGTGTACAAGCAAATGAAGATGTACAACGACGACAGTTTAAACCCGGTGCTGTACGCCCAAAAAAATTAAGCCCTTTGGCCACTCCCAAGCATTTGCTCGTTTTCCGTTTTTCATCGCTGGGCGATGTTGCCATGACAGTGCCTGTGCTGCAATTGTTGCTAAAGCAATACACGCAGTTGCAGGTAACGGTTGTTTCCACCGCATTTGTAAAACCGCTGTTTGAAGGGATAGAAAGGTTGCATTTTGTAGCGGCTGATTTAAAAGGGGCTCATAAAGGTTTTGCAGGTTTGTGCCGGCTGTACCGGCAATTGAAAAAAGAAGTACCATATGATGCCGTAGCCGATTTCCATAATGTGCTGCGCACAAAAGTGTTGCGCTCGTTTATGTTGCTGGATGGCAAACCCATTGCTGTAATGGATAAAGGCCGTGCTGAAAAAAAAGCACTGACACGCGAACACAACAAAATACTGAAACCTTTAAAAACCACCTTTGAACGATACGCTGAAGTGCTATCGCAATTGCATTTGCCGGTGTTGCTGAATGTAACAGAAGGGCTGAAAGAAAAACAAGACGTTGAAGAAATAAAAGAATTAAAAGCACAGGGCTTTCAACTGGTAGGCATAGCGCCTTTTGCACAATACGAACGTAAAATGTACCCGCTGCCGAAGATGAAGGAAGTGGTGAAAATGCTGTTGCAGTATCAACATATAAAAGTGTACCTGTTTGGCGGAAAAGAGGATGCTGCTATTTTGCAGCAATGGGCCGATGAAATACCTGGCGTGCAAAACTGCGCCGGCAACATGCGATTTGCAGATGAATTGAAACTGATTTCCAACCTCCATATAATGATTAGCATGGACTCGGCCAATATGCACCTGGCTTCTCTTTATGGCGTGCCGGTAGTTTCTATCTGGGGCGCCACGCACCCTTATGCCGGCTTTAATGGTTGGGGGCAGAAATGGGATAATGCAGTGCAGGTTGACCTCTATTGCCGTCCCTGTTCGGTATTTGGAAACAAGCCCGGCCCACGCAATGACCTAGCCTGTTTGCAACAGATTTCACCACTGATGGTGTACAGTAAGGTATTGGCGCAGTTGGGCAAAATTATAAATGATTAAAAGGAAAAACAGACGTTTTACAGGTGTTGGAAAGTTCAGAATTTTAAAAGGAAAAAGAGACGTTTTTCTGAAATGAAAAATTAAAAAGTGAAAATGTAAAAAGGGCTGTCGTTAAATAAAAATAGATACATTTTGATAAAAGTTTAAAAGGTCACCTGTTCACGAGTTCAGGGGTTAAAAGGAAAATGAGACGTTTTGTGTTTGGCTGTTCCCCATGGCCCATCTACCATGAACCATGACCTTTTAAAAGGATAAAGAGACGTTTTTATGCTCAAGATTCTGCTGATACAGTTAGGTAGCGCCACCGAAGTACTGCTGTCTACACCGCTGGTACGCTGTCTGAAAAAGCAGTTGCCACAGGCGGAACTGCACTTGCTGATGCAGCATCCGCACGAAGAACTTTTAAGCACCAATTCCTTTATCGATAAATGCCACCTCCTGCATTTCAACCTGAAAACAACCGCTGAAGAATTAAAGCCCGAAAATTTTCACCGGCTGATTGACCTGTCTCAAAATGAAACCAGCCGGCAAATAAGTTCCGCATTGCACATTGCAGAAGCAAAACCTCAAAAGGGAAGAAAGACGTTTTGGCAACGCATGTTTAAGCCACAAAGTAAGCAACACCCGGCGCTACAATACTTGCAAAAAGCTTCCAGGTTTGGTATTATGTATGATGGTGCCGGGCTTGATTATACTGTTCCGCGAGCGGCTGTTCTTCCTTTTTCTGATATTCCCGCTTCGCACCACGCGGGCTTTATTACCATTGCTGTAAGTGCAGGAGAAGAGCAGCCATGGCCGTTGGCTTTTTTGCAACAACTGGCAAAAGTCATTCATCATCCGCTGATATTAATTGGTAGTACTGAAGACCGTGCGTTGGCCGAAAAAGTAAAAGCCTTGGATGACGTTAAAGTATACAATGCCTGCGGCAAATTTTCGGTACACGAAACTGCCGACCTGGTGTATAAAAGCAAATTGCTGATTGCCTCTCATCCTTTTTATGTGCAAACAGGCGCTGCTTTGAACAGGGAAATTGTATGGCTGCAGGCGCCACACGGCATACCGCCTTTTTACAGTCAGCCATTTTTAAAGTCGGGTACCCAAAGCTCTTTCGATACCATAAAAGTGCCTGCCTTGTTTTACAATACTGAACAGAACAGCAACTTTGAGAATGAGGCTGCCAGCCTTGCAGGCCAGGTTGCAAACGTAGTGCACCAACGCCTGAAGCCCAGAACTTAAAACTCAAACTCGATAACGGTATTATCGTGCAAAATTCTTTCGATGAATTTTTTGTGATTGGTGCGGCGGCCCTGCACCAGCCAGGTACCGGTTACTTTTTCGCCCACCTTTGTTTGTTTAATGCGTTTGAACCTTAAATGATGTTCTTTGAATAATGCTTCGTACTGGTACAAAAGCTCGGGTGTGTAGTGGCTGACAATTTTATAATTGTGCGACTGGTTGAAAAGGTCAATTACACTTTCGAGGCGGGTGAGTAAAAATAAAGAAGCAAGTACGATAAGCGTAGCCACGCCCACCAGTTTGTAAAAACCATCAGCTATACCCATGCCAAGCGCTGCTACTACCCAGATGGAGGCGGCCGTGGTGATACCATTAATACGATCGCCGCTGCGGAAGATAACGCCTGCACCCAAAAAGCCGATGCCGGTAACAATGTTGGCGGCAATACGGTCGGTATCGGACCCGCTGATAGCAATGGAAAAACGGGTAAAGAGATAGGAACCCAGGCAAATCAAAATCATAGTGCGGAACCCGGCCGATTTGCTTCGGTACTCGCGTTCCGCACCAATTAATCCACCTACAATAACAACATAAAGCAACTGAAACAACAGTTCATTCCAGGCAGGCATAGATAATAGAGTTTAATCAACGGTTTCTATGCCGTTGCAAAAATTGTGCTGTTGCAGGTTTTTGTTTTTTTTATGCCAGGATGGTGATGGCTGCAATTACTGCAATACCCAAAGCAATCATAGCTGCTTCCTGAACGCCTTCTTTTTCAAACAGAGAGTAAAGTTTTTTCATACACAGAATTTTTTTTAGTGTTTACAATTAATAGCCAGTTTTCATAGCTAAGGATGTAACGAGGGTTCTGTGTTTTCTACAGGGTTGAATTCTGACTGCAATTTAACATTCTTTTTGGACAGTTCATAACCCCTAAAAGATGAATTTTCCCCATCTGCTTACATGATTTCGCTCAGTTCCAGCCAGCGCAGTTCTTTTTCGTCAATACTGTTGTTAATAACGCCAATACGGTCGGTCAGCTTTTGCAATTCTTCGTAAGGCAGGCTGCCGTTTTCCAGCTGGCCATAAATGCCTTTGCGTTCCACATCCAGATCGGCAATTTCTTTTTCCAGCTGGTCAAATTCGCGCTGCTCTTTATAAGAGGGTTTTCGTTTGATGGGCGCTGCTTCGGGCTCTTTTTCTTTTGGCGGCGCAGCTGCGGACTTTGGTGCAGCAAACGTCTCCTTTTCCTTTTGCGCCTCGCGGTACTGGCTGTAGTTGCCGGGGTAGTCGGTTACCACACCTTCACCTTCAAACACCAGCAGGTGGTCTACCAGGCGGTCCATAAAGTAGCGGTCGTGGCTTACAATTAAGAGGCAGCCGCCAAACTCCAGTAAAAAATTTTCGAGTACCGAAAGGGTAGGCAGGTCCAAGTCGTTGGTAGGTTCGTCGAGAATTAAAAAATTGGGATTGCGGAACAGGATGGTTAAAAGGTGCAGGCGACGTTTTTCGCCACCGCTCAATTTGGAGATGTAGGTATATTGCTGCTCAGGCGGAAAAAGAAACAGGTTGAGGAACTGCGCCGCCGTAAGCGTGCCGCCATTGGCCAGCGGAAAGTTTTCGGCAATGTTCTTTACGTATTCTATCACGCGCATGTCTTCTTTTATCTCCAGGCCGGTTTGCGAGTAGTTGCCAAACACTACCGTGTCGCCAATGTTTATCTTGCCGCTGTCGGGCTGCTCTATGCCTTGTATCATGTTGATGAAGGTAGATTTTCCCGCGCCGTTTTTACCCACCACACCCACGCGCTCGCCTTTTTTAAACGTGTAGTCAAAACCTTTTAAAATGGTTTTATCGCCAAAGCTCTTGTACACTTTTTTCAGCTCGGCCACCTTGCCGCCCAGCCGGTTCATTTTGGCCTGCAGCTCTACCTGCTGATTAATGAGTTGCTGCTTCGCTTTTTTCTCCACTTCGTAAAAAGCATCCTGCCGGCTTTTGCTTTTGGTGGTGCGGGCTTTGGGCTGCTTGCGCATCCACTCCAGCTCTTTGCGGTACAGGTTGCGTGCTTTATCTATGCTGGCAGCTTCGCTTTCTTCGCGGGCGGCTTTCTTTTCCAAAAAGTTGGCATAATCGCCTTTATGCACGTACAGCTTTCCGTTTTCCAGTTCCCACACTTCTTCGCAAACGGCATCCAGAAAGTAGCGGTCGTGGGTTACCAGCAGCAGCGTAATATTTTCTTTGTTGAGATAATGCTCCAGCCATTCCACCATTTCCACATCCAGGTGGTTGGTAGGTTCGTCCATGATCAGCAGAATATGTTTATGCTCAAAGCCAATATCAATGAGCGTACGCGCCAGCGCCACGCGCTTTTTTTGCCCGCCGCTGAGGGTGCCTACTTTTTGCTGCAACTGGTGAATATTGAGCTTGCCCAATATGCTTTTTACCTTTGCTTCAAAGTCCCAGGCATTGTGGTTGTCCATTTCGGCCAGGGCGGCTGTAATGGCTTCATCGTTGCCGCTGTCAATGGCATCTTCGTAGGCTTTGATGGTATTGATAACGGGGTGAGAATGGTGAAAGATAGAATCGAGCACGGTGGCATTTTCGGGAAGGCGGGGTTCTTGCTCAAACAGGGCCACTTCGGCATCTTTGTGTATCCACACTTTGCCTTCGTCAGGCAGTTCTATACCGGATAAAATTTTCAGCAGCGTGCTTTTGCCGGCGCCGTTGCGGGCCACCAGCGCTATTTTATCGCCTTCGGAAATATGAAACGAAATACCATCAAACAGGGGTTTTACGCCATAACTCTTGCTCAAACCTTCTACAGACACATAATGCATGGCGCAAAAATAAGGCAAAGCCCCCTGTCCCCCTAAAGGGGGCACTTAGGTTAGCATTGTATTTTTTATTACCTGAGTTCTTTTATAAAAAAACGTCTTACTTTCCTTTTGACTTTAAAAGGGAAATAAGACGTTTTGCTTGTGCAAATATTTTTGAAATAAATCAAAAAGAATATTGAATCGTTTGCTTGCTTGTATTGTGAATTTAAAAAAAACGTCTGTTCTTCCTTTTAACTTTCAAAAGGAAGAACAGACGTTTTTAGTTCCCGACCAACAGTCAACGAAAGGCTGTCATCTGTCAGCTGTCATCGGTCAACTTATTTCCCCCTTTAGGGGGACAGGGGGTTTAACCCAATGACCTGATCCACTCCACCACTTCATCCTTTGTTTTGCCCAGCTTGGTTTGCAGGCGTCCGTACAGCTCATCTTCCTTGCCTTCTTCATATCTCAGGTCATCATCGGTCAGGTCGCCATGAGCTTGTTTGGCTTTGCCGCGCAGCTCGTTCCATCTGCCTTTCAATTCCAGTTTGTCCATAATATTAAGTTTGGTAGATGAGGTTAAAAAACTGTGCCATTTATAGGCTTTCGCTGTCTTGCACGGGCAGCACCAGGTGCAATGTGCCGGGCTTTATGCTCGCTTCAATTTTTTTGGTGCGGCCGCGGTACTCGCCATCCACCTGAAAAAAAGCTTTGTGCAAAACCGACAGCTGCGCCTTTGTGGTTTTAAATACTTCTATTTTGCTGGGGTCAAACGATTTTTCGGTAAGGATGGCCTTAAGAATTTCTACCAGGTTCAGCCGGCGCACCACCACCACTTCAAAAAAACCGTCGGCCACATCGCCATCGGGGTTAATGTTGGCGCCGGTGCCGTACTTGCGGGCATTGGCCAGGGCTACCATATAGGCTTTTCGTTTAACAGTGCCTTCGTCAGTATTGATGGTTACATACATTTTCTGTTTTTCGTACAGCATTCTGAACACGGCCCGGCCATAGCCCCACATGCCGCGCTTTTCAGACTTTTCGAAGTACCGCACCAGCATGGCATTGAGGCCGATATCGCTGAGGTGAATACACAATTCGTTATTGATCTGTATCATATCAACCGGTTTTACCTGCCCATTAATGGCTATGTCCAATGCTACATCTATATCGGCTGGTATGCCCAGCTCGCGGGCCATGCCGTTGGCCGAGCCGGCCGGGATGATGCCCAAGGGCAGGCCGGTTTGCTGCAGCAGC
>CBDTUH010000081.1:0-11521 GCA_965363375.1 uncultured bacterium | reverse complement strand
CGTTTCTTAAGGCCGCCGCATTTGCCCAGAAACAATACCGCTTCGGGTTCGATGGCGGTCATCAGGTCCATAATAGTAGCAGCTGTGGGCGAACCCATACCAAAGTTGATGATGGTAATTCCGTCTGCCGTGGCGCACTGCATAGGTTTGTCGATGCCAGTAACAGCTACGCCATTCCACTCGGCAAAAAGGCGCACATAGTTGCTAAAGTTGGTCAACAGAATGTATTTGCCAAAATCTTCCAGCTTTTGGCCTGTGTAGCGCGGTAGCCAGTTTTGTACGATGTCTTGTTTTGTCTTCATATTTTACTTTACGAAATTAAGGTTTCCAATTTTGTTTTACGTTTGCCCTTATGATACAGGTACAATTTCCCGCACCGCAGTTCAGGATGAAAACGGTTGGAGACAAGCGTTACATATTTGATGCCATCCGCAAAAGCTGGCTGCTGCTGACCGAAGAGGAGTGGGTGCGCCAAAGTTTTGTGGACTACTTGGTACGCCGGCTTGAGTACCCACAGGCAATGATCGCATTGGAAAAAGGATTGGAATTGAACGGACTTAAAAAACGATTTGATATTTTGGTGTACAATAGCAGCCATCAGCCCTGGCTGATGGTGGAATGCAAGGCGCCGGAGGTAGCTTTAAGCGAAGAAGTATTGCAGCAGGTACTTCGCTACAACATCAGCATACCGGTGGAGTACATCATCATTACCAATGGCGAGCATACTATGGGCTGGCGCAAAGATGGAGATGCATTGCAGCTGGTAGATGAAGTGCCGCTGTGGCGCTAAACAGTTGGCTTTAAAAGGAAAAACAGACGTTTAGAAAAAGATAATTTAGTGATTGCCTGTCAGCGAATAAGGTGATTCCATTTCACGTAATGTTGTTCAATTGCTTTTGATTTTCGTTTGCTGTATAGGACTGCTACATTTCATTGCCCCAATTTGCCAATTCAAACATATCAGCCTTTCGGTATTATATTCTTTCCTACAGTTTTGCATCACCAAATTACACACCAACCAAACTAACTAACGATGCAACTGAAATCTTTCTTTTCCAACTGGACAAAAGTGGCTGCTTTATTATTAATGGGTGGCGCACTGGCCTGGATCATTAAACTGGGCGTGATTGTTTCCACCAACGGCGAGGTAATTGATACCGGTGCTGCGGCACTGCTCATGAAGGTGGGAATCATTTCCCTTGCCATTGGCTCCACAGGCATTGGCAACCGCCTGAGTGCCAACCGTGCGCTGTGGCTACGTATTATTGCCATTGTTCTTTCGCCGGCTATTCTTTTTGCTCTTTTTCTATTAGCGGGTTTTATAGCCGGGCCGCTTTTTAAAAACATCAACCTGTGGTATGCCCAGCAGGAAGCGCCCATTGCTATTGCCGTAGTGGTTTCCTCTTTCATTGGTATATTGCTGTACCGCAACTATAAACCGGCCATTCAATAATTGGCCTACACAAAACAAAAGTTTAACCTACTTACTACTACTTATATGTTTCGTAAAATTTTAAAATGGACAGGCCTTGTATTGTTGTTATTGGTTGCCGGTGTGGCCGTAGCTACAGCCACGAGGCAGCACTTAAAATATGAAGCGCCTTACCCTGACATAAAGGCTTCAACCGATACAGCTGTAATTGCCAAAGGCCGCCACCTGGCACTGGTAACCAAAGGCTGTGTGCATTGCCACAGTCCCATACAAAATATAGATTCAGTAATAAAAAGAGGAGAAGCCCCATCGCTGGCTGGCGCCAAAAGGCTGGAAACCCCTTTTGGTGATTTTTACGCACCTAATTTAACGCCTGATGCTACCGGCATTGGCGGAATGACCGATGCAGAAATAGCACGCACGCTGCGTTATGGTGTAAAAAAGAATGGTGAAGCGGTGTTGCCTTTTATGCAAGGCCTGGATATGAATGATGAAGAAATGACGGCTTTGATATCGTATCTGCGTTCGCTGCAACCGGTAAAAAGTACATCGCCAGCGCACGAGTTTAACCTGATAGGTCGTTTTGCCAAAGCCTTTATAGTAAAGCCTGCAGCTGGATCAGGAGCCGTTAAATAAAAAAGCCCTATATTTTTTAAAAGGAAAAACAGACGTTTTGTAGACATAAAAAAAGCCGGCTGCATTTGCAGCCGGCTTTTAAATAAGCAAGTGGTTTGAGTTTTGAAAATTATTCTGCTACCGCTTTGGCTACCAGATCGGCAGCTTCGCTCAGCAGGATGGCGGATTGTACTTTCAGCCCGCTTTCATCAATCAGTTTTTTAGCTTCTTCGGCATTGGTTCCCTGCAGGCGCACAATAATAGGAATGTCGATGTTGCCCATGTTTTTGTAAGCATCTATCACGCCTTGTGCCACGCGGTCGCAGCGCACAATACCACCGAATATATTAATCAGAATCGCTTTTACTTTCGGGTCTTTCATAATAATGCGGAAACCAGCTTCCACCGTTTGCGCATTGGCCGTACCGCCCACATCCAAAAAGTTGGCAGGCTCACCACCACTCAGTTTAATCATGTCCATAGTAGCCATGGCCAGTCCGGCACCGTTCACCATACAGCCTACGTTACCATCCAGTTTTACAAAGTTCAGGTTGTGTTTGCCGGCTTCTACTTCGGTTGGGTCTTCTTCGCTTACATCGCGCAGGGCTGCTAAGTCTGAATGGCGCATCAGCGCATTGTCATCCAGGTTCATCTTACAGTCTACGGCAATCACTTTATCATCAGCTGCTTTAAAAAGTGGGTTGATTTCTACCATGGCAGCATCCAAACCTACATAGGCATCGTACAGGTTGGTAACAAACTTCAGCATGTTTTTAAAAGCCTCGCCGGTTACGCCCAGGTTAAAGGCAATCTGGCGTGCCTGATAACCCTGTAAGCGGGCGCCTGGTTGTACCCAGGTTTTGTATATTTTTTCGGGCGTGTGGTAAGCCACTTCTTCAATGTCCATACCGCCTTCGGTGCTGTACATAATCACATTCTGACCCTTGGCACGATCCAGCAGAATGGAGAGGTAAAACTCTTTACGCTCGCTGGGACCATCATAATACATATCCTGCGCTACATAAATTTTATTTACCACTTTACCAGCTTCGCCGGTTTGAACCGTTACCAGTGTGCCGCCCAAAATCTTGGTGGCAAACTCGCTTATGTCGTCGCCGTTCTTGGCTACTTTTACACCGTTGATGCCTGTTTCTTTTATTTTACCTTTTCCGCGGCCGCCGGCATGTATTTGTGCTTTTACTACGGCAAAAGGGCTGCCGTAAGATGTTTTAATTTGTCGGTAAGCTTCTTCTGCTTCATGTGGCGTGCTGCAGGCAAAACCTTCCTGCACCGGAACGTTGTATCTTTTCAACAGTTCTTTTGCCTGGTATTCGTGCAAGTTCATGTGTCCTAAATTTTAGGGGCGAAGATAAGATAGACAGTTTAAAGTCTGAAGTTTAAGGTGTAAAGTTTACTGTTCGAGGTTGGAAACGGGAAAGAGAAGTTCAGAAATACATGAAATGGGAGTGGAGAAATGTGAAACAATTGGCGATGATTATTTTAAAAAGAAAAAGAGACGTTTTGCGGAAATGTAAAATGCCTAATGAAAAATGTAAAAATAGAACACCGATGTTTTTCTTTGATGATCGAAATTCAACCTAAAATTCTTTTCAATAGCTAATTAAAAAAAACGTCTGTTTTTCCTTTTAAATGATATTTAAATCAAATGGAAAAACAGACGTTTTGTATTAAGGCCAGCAGTCAACTGTCATCTGTCCTCGGTCAACTCTTTCGGCCTATCTTACCGTAATACCGTTCTGCGTCATGCTTTCCGGCGTTACAAATACTAGCTTGCCATCCCCCTGCTCGGCCAGCAGTATCATGCCCTGGCTTTCGATGCCGCGCATTTTGCGCGGTGCTAAATTGGCCACCACAATCACCTGTTTGTTGATTAACGTTTCAGGTGCAAAGTGTTGTGCAATGCCCGATACAATAGTGCGCTGCTCAAAACCCATGTCAACAGAAAGCTTCAGTAGCTTATCAGCTTTTTCTACTTTTTCGGCAGCGGTAATGGTGCCAATGCGCAGGTCCAGCTTTCCAAAATCATCATATACAATTTCGGGCTTTACCGCTTCGGCGACATTGGCTGTTGGTTGTTGATTATCATTTGGCACAGCCGAGGCTGGCTGCTGGCTGTCATCTGTCAACTGTCCTCTGTCAACTTCTTTGTTGTTTTCCATACTTTTTTGTAATCCTTTTTTTAATTTTTCTACCTGGTAAGCTACTTCCGCATCTTCAATTTTACGGAACAAAAGCTCCGGTGCGCGCAGGCTGTAGCCTACACTTAACAGTTTTGTTTTGCCCGCGTTTTCCCAGTCCAGCATCTTATCTACCACCTTCATCATGCCGCACATTTTTTTGGCGGTGTTGGGTAAAAACGGGGCTATGTAAATAGCTAGGTTGGCGCACAGTTGCAGGCAAATGTGCAGGCAGTTGTCAATCAGTTGCTGCGCTTCTTCTACCACTTTTCCTTCGCCATCGGTTTGCTTTGCTTTTATCCAGGGCTCTTTTTCCTGCATGTAACGGTTGCCCTTGCGTGCCAGGTCTATCACTTCAAACAGGGCATCGCGGAACTTGTAGCTTTCCAGCAAGCTTTCTATTGATTGTTTGGAACCTTCTATTTCCGCAATCAGTTCTTTATCTTTTGCATCCGCTTTTTCTGCATGAAACTTCGGCACCTTACTATTGGTTAGCTTGTGCATCAGCACAAACGTGCGGTTGAAGTAGTTGGCAAAAATGGCCACTAGCTCGCTGTTCACCGCATCCTGAAAACCTTTCCAGGTAAACTCGCTGTCTTTCGTTTCAGGCAAAATGGTGGTTAAATAATAACGCAGCGCATCGGCCAGTTGTGGGCCGCCATTTTCTTTTTTAATAAAATCATCAATATAATCCTGCATGTCTAGCTTCCAGGCCCGGCTGGTGCTCATCTTGTCGCCTTCCAGGTTCATAAACTCGTTGGCCGGCACATTTTCAGGTACAATATAACCATGCAGTTTCAGCATTACCGGGAAGATGATGCAGTGAAAAACAATATTGTCTTTGCCAATAAAGTGTACCAGCTTGGTTTCTCTATCCAACCAGTAGGGTTCCCAATCTTTACCATTTTCTATTGCCCACTGCTTAGTAGCGCTGATGTAACCAATCGGCGCATCAAACCATACATACAGCACTTTCCCTTCTGCATCTGCCAATGGCACTTTTACGCCCCAATCCAAGTCCCGCGTTACAGCGCGTGGCTGCAGGCCTGCATCTATCCAGCTTTTGCATTGTCCCAATACATTAGCTTTCCAGTCACTTTGATGTTGGTTCAATATCCAGTTGCGCAGCCAGCCTTCGTGCCTGTCCAGTGGCAGGTACCAATGTTTGGTAGAACGCTTTACGGGCGGCGCACCGCTCAACGTACTTACAGGGTTTATCAGTTCGTCTGGACTCAATGCCGTTCCGCATTTTTCACATTGGTCGCCAAAGGCGCCGGCAAAGCCGCAGTTAGGGCAAGTACCTTTTATATAACGGTCGGCCAAAAAGGTTTGCGCCTGTTCGTCAAAATATTGGTCGGTTTCTTTTGTTTCGAGCTCACCGCGATCGTTGAGGTACGTAAAAAATTCAGATGCTGTTTCGTGGTGAATGGGATTGGAAGTGCGGTCGTAAATATCAAAAGAAATAGAAAGGTCTTCAAAATTCTGGCGGATGGCCTCGTGGTATTTGTCAATGATTTCCTGTGGTGTGGTGCCTTCCTTCATGGCCTGTATGGGAATGGCCGTGCCGTGCTCGTCGCTGCCGCACACAAACACCACATCGCGCTTTTGCGCACGCAGGTAGCGCACATAAATATCGGCCGGTACATAAGCGCCCGCCAGGTGTCCAATATGCTTTAAGCCGTTGGCATAGGGCAGCGCCGATGTAATCAGGTAACGCTTCGGTAATGATGTATCTTCTTTGGTTGTCATTGTTGTTAGCTGTGTTATAGTTAGTGGCGGCCAGGCCGCAAAGGGAAAAACAAACGTTGGTAACCGGAAAAAGATTCCAAATGTTTGGTTTCACTTTGCCAGCAAAAATACCGCAAAGCGGTCAACAGAAAAGCAAAAGAGGGTAAGAATGAAAAATTGAAAAGGTAAAAGGAAAAAGAGACGTTTTGGTGGAAATGGAAAATGTAAAATTTAAAATGTAAAAAAGGGCCTTCCCTTTTCTCTTTCACTCCTTTTCTCTGTGCGAAATAATTAAAAGGAAAATCAGACGTTTTTCAAAAAGTGACACGCGAGAGGTGAAAGGTGAAAACAATAGCTAAATGCATTTAGCTGTTCGCTATGAACAATGAACCATGAACTTCTCAAAAAGAAAAAAAGACGTTTTTCAGACAAGATCCTAACATTACATTCAACATATTTAATTGTATTTTGTACCAATGAAGCGAAAGCATTTTTTAGGTTCGATGGCTGCTTTGCTGGGAGGCGGAATGTTACCAGTACAAAAAGCAGCAGCACGCAGCGCCATTGACGAATTACGGCCTGTAAAAATTCCGCCATACCTGCAGCCCGGCGATACCATTGGTATTACTTCGCCGGCAGGCTACATTACTTTGGAAGCAATGCAGCCGGCCATTGATGTTATTAAAAGCTGGGGTTATAATGTACTGGTGGGCGCCACCATCAGCAAGCGGCATTTTACATTTGGCGGTACCGATGAAGAGCGGCTACAGGACCTTCAGACCATGCTGAATGATAAGAACATTAAAGCCATTTTATGTGCCCGTGGCGGCTATGGCGTGGGGCGCATTGTGGACCGCATTGACTGGAAATATTTTAAACAACATCCCAAGTGGGTGATCGGTTTTAGCGATATAACTGTCCTTCACAACCATATTCATAGAGCCTGCCAGGTGGCTACCATTCATTCCAAAATGACCAACTCTTTCCCGTCTGACTGGGCTACGGCCGAACCGGTGCAGGTGCAAACCATCAACTCCATACACGAAGCACTGATGGGAAAGCAAATGCATTACAGCGCTTTCCCAAATAGTTTTAATAAGATGGGAGATGTAACCGGCCTGTTGGTGGGCGGTAATTTAAAAACGATTGAATCGCTCAGTGGCAGTGCATCTGATATTGATACCAAAGGAAAAATATTGTTTGTGGAAGACACCGGCGAATACCTTTACAGCATCGACCGCATGTTCTGGAACCTGAAGCGCTCCGGAAAGCTGAAAGACCTGAAAGGTTTGATTGTAGGCGGTTTCAATGTAAAGCCCGATACGGAA
Organism: uncultured bacterium; assembly: GCA_965363375.1. GTDB lineage: Bacteria > Bacteroidota > Bacteroidia > Chitinophagales > Chitinophagaceae > Flavisolibacter. The sequence continues at coordinate 4,220 of CBDTUH010000081.1, read as the reverse complement.
GGCGAGGAGTTTGGCAAAACGGTGGAAGAAATTGTGCTGGAAAAAGTGAAGGATTACAATTATCCTATTTGTTTCGATTTCCCGGTTGGGCACCAGCGTGCTAACTTTGCCTTAAAATGTGGCGTGCCGCACCGGTTGCACGTTTCGCCTGAAGAGGTTACCTTAACGCAATTAATATGATTACCATTCCACCCTATTTAAAGAAAGGCGATACCATTGGCATACTGGCACCAGCCGGCTATATGCCGCTGGAAAAAATGCAAACCAGTATAGATGTACTGGAAAGCTGGGGCTACAATATTGTAATGGGTACCACCACGCACAGTTCCTCCGATAACTATTTTTCCGGTACCGATGCCGAGCGCCTGTCCGACCTGCAGGCCATGCTGGATGATAAAAGTACTCATGCCATTTTTTGTGCGCGCGGTGGCTATGGCCTCAGCCGCATAATAGATAAACTCAGTTTCAAAAAATTCCGGAAATCTCCTAAATGGATCATTGGTTTTAGTGATGTAACCGTTTTGCATTCTCATATTTTTTCCAACTACAAAATAGTCACACTGCATGCACCTATGGCGGCGGCATTTAACGATGGCGAGTTCAACAATCCTTATATTGTTTCGCTAAAACATGCGCTGGAGGGCGTGCCAGCCATATACGAAAGTGATGGGCACCCCTTTAACCAATTTGGCGAAGCAAAGGGTGTGCTTGTTGGCGGCAATCTTTGCCTGCTGGCGCATTTGGTAGGTTCCCGCTCAGAGCTGAATACCAACAATAAAATTCTTTTTTTGGAGGATGTGGGTGAATACCTGTACAACATCGACCGCATGATGCTGCAGCTAAAACGTGCCGGTAAATTTAAAAAGCTGGCCGGTTTGATAATCGGTGGTTTTACTGATTGTAAGGATACCGATCGCCCTTTTGGCAAAGAAGCGTATGATATTATTTTTGAGCAGGTAAAGGAATACGATTTTCCTGTTTGCTTTGGTTTCCCGGTTAGCCACGAAAGAGAAAACTATGCATTAAAGGTGGGCGGCCATTATACTTTAACAGTGAAAGAAGGCGAAGTGCTGCTGAAAGAAGATGCATAATTTTAAAACGTGTTGAGAATGGTGAATTGTCAATTTTGAATATTGGAGTCAATAGGCAAAACATCTCTATTTCTTTTTAAGAAATGAAGCATATGAACAGTAACCTGGCTGTCATGCCGAACTCCATTCGGCATCTTATCATGTAAAAAGAATATTTCGCACAGAGAGGCGGAGAAAAAGCGTTGAACACAAAACGTCTCTATTTCCTTTTAAAGGATTTGCCGCTCCTTGTCTCACGTTTCGCATTACATAAATCGTCTCTTTTTTCTTTTAGGCTTATGCTTTTTGTCTTTAGCATTTTACATTTATCCTGCTATAGTTTTCATGAATTAACTTTACCCTTTCAATAGACATTAGCTATCCATGACCTTTACGCAACTGGAATATATTATTGCCGTTGACAACACACGCCATTTTGCGCGTGCGGCGGCGCAGTGCTTTGTAACGCAGCCTACACTAAGCATGCAAATACAAAAGCTGGAAGAAGAACTGGAGCTAAAGATTTTTGACCGGGCGCACCAGCCCGTAGTAACCACTGATGCCGGCAAAGAAATTATTGCCCAGGCCCGCAAGATTCTGGCTGAGCGCCACGCTATTGAAGACATCATTCAAGTGCAGAAAGGTGTACTGCAGGGGCAGTTGTCAATTGGTATCATTCCCACGCTGGCGCCTTACCTGCTGCCGCTGTTCATTGCCTCTTTTACCAAAAAGTACCCGAATATAAAATTGATCATAAGCGAGCTTACCACTAAAGACATTATTACAGCTTTGAAAGAAGGCCGCATTGATGCGGGCCTGCTGGTAACGCCGCTGATGGAAGGCGGCATACAGGAGCAGCCGCTTTTTTACGAAGAATTGGTAGCCTATGTGGCCAAAGGCAACAAAGCTTACAAAAAACAATACGTGCTGGCAACGGATATTGATGCGGAAAAATTGTGGCTGCTGGAAGAAGGCCATTGCTTTCGGTCACAGATTGTAAACCTTTGCGAGCTACGCAAAAAAACAAAAGAAGGCGCCCAGTTTGAATACGAGGCCGGCAGCATAGAAACCCTGCGGCGGCTGGTGGAAGTAAACGACGGCATCACCATTATTCCGGAGCTGGCCACGCTGGATATGACGGCCAGGCAGCAAGCGCAATTACGGCCTTTTAAAGCGCCGGTGCCGGTGCGTCAGGTAAGCCTGGTAACACACCGAAACTATGTAAAGCGCCGCTTGCTGCAGGCGCTGGAGCAAAGCATACTGGCCGCGCTGCCGCCCAAAATAAAAAAGAATAAAAGCAAAGGTCTGGTACCGGTAATCTGAATTCAATCCCCTTCTTCCAATTGAAAAATGGCCTCTACCGGCTTTTGAAATAAGCGCGCCATTTTAAGTGCCAGTACGGTAGATGGAACATATTTGTTCGATTCGATAGCATTGATGGTTTGCCGCGACACGCCGATTTTTTGCGCCAGATCTGCCTGTGTTAAATTATGTATGGCGCGCTCTACACGCAACATGTTGGTCATAACGCAAAGGTTTTAATTTCAGCTTTTTTATTGCGGTACACGATCCACTGAAAGCGGATGATAAATATAACCAGGATGGTAAGCATGTTATAGACCATCACGTTTAAAAAGCCAAAACCATAAAAAGCCCAAATGGCAATTAGTAGTAAAACAAAATTTACCAGCACGGCAAACTGCCAGCTTTCAAGCCTTGTCAAGTGTATAAATTCATCTTCTTCTTTTTCCCGCGCAAACGCAATGAGCAGCAGCGAAACAATTATGCCTGTAAGCGCTATTTCATCGGTAAGGTTGTTGTTAGTGCCGCTGAATAAACCATTTGGGCTTATATCAATTTCCAGTGAAACAACCACGTAATCGCCATACATGTACATGGCGCCTAAAACTAAAAAAGGAATTAATAACAATAATCCAATCCATTTAAAGCGGGTGGGTAAAAGCAGTTTTGATTTCATGATATGTAAAGTTTAATACACTAAAAGTAAAGAAAACTTTACATAAAGTAAATAATTCTTGATAAGTGGTTGTTTTAATTTTTAAAAGGGAAAAGAGACGTTTGGGCAAATGAAAAATGAAAAATGTAAAAAGTAAAAAAGCGTTTGCATTCTCTTTTATTCCTACTCTGTGCAAAACATTTTAAAAGGGAAAACAGAGGTTTTGCCCATGCGATTGCTGCTGCCCGAACGGAGCGTCGCAAGGGGTGCTTCATCAGGGCACATGGGCTGGTAACAAATAAAAAACGGGTTTCATCAAAATGAAACCCGTTTTTATATAAAAGGAAAAGGAGACGTTTTATTGCATCAGCCGGTCGCGGCGGTAAAAGTCACGCACGCGGTAGGCAGCATCGCTATGCAGCCTGCGCAGCAGTTCGTTCATTACATCTTCTTCGCGGGGCGGTGTGCCGCCTTCTTTTTTCAGCAGTTCCTTATCGCTTTCGCTCAGCGCGCGCTCGTCGCCGGTATAAGTAGCAAAGGAGGTGGTCCAGCGGTGTTCGCTGCGGATGGTTTCGCTCCACAGGGTGCGGCTACGCGCATCGGAAATGTGCAAATACAGGTCGGCATTGGATACCAGTGTACGATGTGTGGTGGTGATTCTTGCTTTTACTTTTGCCCATTCTTTTACCACCGAGTCTTTGCTGAAAACGGTTTCTTTTACCACTACATCTTTGGTTACCTCGCGTACTTTATTTTCGTCGTAAGGGCGGCCAATGGTAAAGCTTCCCAAGCGCAGCGACATGATTTCGTCGGGCTGCAGGTTGCCACGGGCGGCATCCCACTCGGTAAAAATATTGACAAACTCGTTGCCCATGTGGTTGCGGATGGTGCGCATCAGGTCGTTCTGAAAAGAGCGCACCTGGTAGTTTTGCGTGTGCAGGTAGCCGCCATAATTTTCCATGGGAATCATCATCACATGAATAGTGGCCGCATCTTTGGCTTCTTCCATTTTTTGTAAAATGCCATGGTCGCCGGGCTTATAGTTGAGCGCGGTGCGAAAAGCAAAATATGCCTGCTTAAAATCGGTGCGGTCCACTGCTTTGTTCAGCAGCGATAGCCCGTCTTCGTAATAGGCATCGGCTGTTTTGGCCTTATAAGTTGTCAGGGAATCGGCATAGTTGGTAGGCTTTACC
>CBDTUH010000080.1:0-11852 GCA_965363375.1 uncultured bacterium | reverse complement strand
GCCGGTACAATGCAAAGCATGCCCCAAAAAAAGCTCATGATCATGTTAACTGCTGGCTCGCGGTTGTACACATCATGATACAGCACATAAATACAAATAGCCAGTCCGGGAGCAATAGCCAGTGCCAGCAGCAACATTTAACCAGATTTTCCGTGAAAATTAATAAGCCTGTGCAACAAATGGGCCGTACTTTCTGCTAATTTTAAGGAACTATATGTGGTATACAAAACCTTTGTTTTTCCTTTTGCTGCTTTCTGCCACCGCGCAGGCACAAAATTTTGGCGGGTTTCCGCCTTCTACCAAATGGCAGCAGCTGCATACCGATACGGCACGAATTATTTTTAGCGGCAGGGCCGGGGAGCAGGCGGCCCGCATTGCTAACATCATTCACCAAATGGCGGCCGATACACCGGCAGCCTTGGGCAACCGGCAAAAAAAGATCAACATTGTATTGCACCAAAATACTTTGCAGGCCAACGGCTATGTAGGCTTGGCGCCTTTCCGCAGCGAATATTACCTGGTGCCTTCCTCCAATATTTTTGAATTTGGAAATTTGCCCTGGCACGAAACGCTGGCCATACACGAGTACCGGCACGTGCAGCAGTACAACAATTTTAATAACGGGCTTACCAAACTTTTTCGCGTGGTAGCCGGTGAAGGTGGACAGGCGCTGGCAAATGCGCTCACCATTCCCGATTGGTTTTTTGAAGGCGATGCCGTGTATGCCGAAACCGCGCTTTCTCAAATGGGACGTGGCCGACGGCCTTTATTTTTAAGTGCTTACAACAGCCTTTGGCAGGCGGGTAAGGCTTACAATTGGCAAAAACTGCGCAACGGCTCTTTCAAAGATTTTGTGCCCAACCATTACCATACCGGTTACCTGCTGGTGAACTATGGCAGTTTGCAATATGGCGATGAATTCTGGAAAAAGGTGACGCACGATGCCAGTGCTTTTCGGGGTTTGTTCTATCCTTTTCAAAAGGGAATCAAGACGTTTTCCGGAAAGGATTTTAAGACGTTTCGAAAAGAGGCCTTTCAGTTTTACCAAAAGGAAATAGAGACGTTAGATACATTAACTGCTGCCAAAACCGTAACGCATTATTATTTTCCAAAAGCGGCTGGTATCGATTCTGTTATTTACCTGAAAGAAAGCTATAAGCAGATACCTGCATTTTACATAAGAGATAAAAAAGGTGAAAAAAAGATTGCGCAGAAAAGCATTGGTGCCGATGACTGGATGAGTTACCACAATGGTAAAATTGCCTATACGGCTTATGCTACAAATGCCCGGTGGAATCTTACCGATTATAACGACATTGTAGTGCTGAATATACAAACCGGCAAAGAAAAAAGACTCACCAATAAAGGCCGCTATTTTACGCCCAACTTTTCGCCGGACGGCCAATCATTAGTTGCCGTTTATATGAACGATGCCATTGAAACCGAACTGCACATCATGAACAGTAGTGACGGAACGGTTTTGAAAATAATCAATGCGCGTAATGGCGATTATTTTATTCACCCACAGTTTGTAAAAAAAGACGAAATAGCGGTAGGCATCAGGCAGCCTGATGGCCGCATGAGCCTTCAACTGCTGAATACCATTGATGGCAGCGCCAATCAAATTATTCCTGCCAGTACACATACATTGGGTTATTTTTCGGTACACAACAACCGCATATTTTTCACCGCATCTTTCAACGGTAACGATGACCTTTATGCTTATAATTTGGCAGAAAAGAAATTGCACCAGCTTAGCAACGGACAAACGGGTACCTACTTTCCGGAGGTAATGGGTGATTCGATTTTGTTTAGTACCTACACCGCCTATGGCATGCAGCTTACTAAAAGGGATTTAAGGGGTTTACTGTGGGCGCCGGTGAATGCAATGCAGCTTGGAGAAGAAGTGATGCCCTATGTGGTAGCGCCTCTAAGCGAGAAAGTGTTGCCGGCGGAGGATCGAAAATTTCAATCAACGCATTATAAAAAATCGACAGGACTCATCAACCTGCATAGCTGGGACCCTGGACTTTCCTTGTACAGCAACAATATTCTGAATACGCTGGCTACAGAATTATACTATAGTTATAACGAAAGCGAGAAAAGCCATACCACAGGCTGGAATGCCTCTTATGGTGGATTGTATCCTGTCATTAATTCTGGTGTAGAGTATACTTTTAACCGGCATGTGCAGATGCCCGATAGCACCTTTACTTATAACGACATCGAAGCGCGTATTGGCTACAATATTCCGCTGAATTTTACAAAAGGAAAAACATTAAAGGGATTAAATTTTGGGTCTAACCTGGTGTACAACCGCACCATACCTACCGGTGTAGCAAAGAACTTTGAAGAGGCCCGAAACAACAGCTACCTGCACCATTTTTTAGCCTGGTCGCAACAACTACCTACTGCAAGGCAGCATATTTTTCCAAAACTGGCTTACAGCATTTCCACTGCTTATCGACACCGGCTAAGTACAAATGGCTACCAGGCCAATGCCGGCGCTGCTGTTTTTTTTCCTTCGTTTGCGCGCAACCACAGCCTTGTGCTGACAGGAACGTTTCAGCAGATAGATACCGGAAGAACAGTTTTCAGCAACCGCTTTTCGCTGGCACGCGGCTATGATGACTATTACTACAGCCGTATGTGGAATGTAGGAACCAATTACCATATGCCGCTGCTGTATCCTGATTGGGGTATTGCCTCCATTGTTTATTTTATGCGCATCCGCAGCAACCTGTATTTCGATTATTCCACGGTTTATTCAAGAGATAAAAAAAGTTCTGCTGCACTGCGCAGCACCGGCGCAGAAATTTATTTTGATACCAAATGGTGGAACCAGTTGCCGGTATCTTTTGGCGTGCGCTACAGTTACCTGCTGGATGAACGCTTTACTAGGAGCAACCGAAATCGTTTTGAATTGATCGTACCTGTCAACCTGATACCATTTTAAATAAGAACGCCGCAATAGTTGCGGCGTTCTTATTTAAAAGGAAAATGAGACGTTTTTATGAAAGTGCAGAAAGGCTTTCTTCAATGATCTTTATTTTTTCTTCGGCATCACTTTTCTTTTTGCGTTCCGCATCCACCACTTCGGCTTTTGCGTTTTGTACAAAGCGTTCGTTGCCCAGTTTCTTTTCTACTGATGCCAAAAATCCTTTCAGGTAATCGAGTTCTTTCAGCAGGCTTTCTTTTTGCGCGGTGGTATCTACCGGAGCGTCAGACTGTATGTAAAATTTATCTTTGGCAACAACAACGGTTATGGAATTCGCAATAGTATCCTTTACAAATTCAAGGCTTTCGGCAGCTACCTGTTTTTGCAGCAATGGTACAATCAACTCGTAGCTTTGATGATTTTCTGTTTGCAGGTACAGCTTCACCACTTCTTTCGGCTTCATGTTGTTTTTTACGCGCGCATCGCGGATGGCGGTGATGGAAGCTTTTAGCGTTTCAGCAAGTTCCAGCGCTTTACCGGCATCGGTTGTAGCTACATTCATTATGTTTTGCGGCAGCTTACCAAACTGGCTGATGGAAAGGTCATCACCTTCGGCGCGATCTCTTAGCTGGTGGTAAATTTCTTCTGTAGCAAAAGGCATAAACGGATGCAGCAATTGCATCAGCTGCTCAAAAAAGTCAATGGTGGCCGTTAATAAATGGCTGTCGATTTTTTCGCCGTAAGGAGGTTTTACCCACTCGAGGTACCAGCTGCAGAAGTCGTCCCAAATAAGCGAGTAGATGGTTTTTAAAGCTTCGCTCAGTTTGAATTCTTTGTAATAAACCTCTACTTCTTCTTTTACCTGTTTCAATCTTGCTTCAAACCAGGTGGCGGCAAAAGTGGCTTTTTCAAATGCTTCGGGGCTGCGATCGTATTGCATAGCGCCAGCGCTTTCCCACATTTTTACCAGCTTCAGCGCGTTCCATAATTTGTTGTTGAAAAAGCGGCCCTGCTCGCAACTGCTGTCATCAAACAGCAGGTCGTTGCCGGCAGGAGCGGAGATCATAATACCAAAGCGAACGGCATCGGCACCAAAGCGATCTATCAACTCCAGAAGGTCGGGCGAGTTGCCAAGGCTTTTGCTCATTTTTCGACCCTGCTTGTCGCGCACCATGCCGGTAAAATACACATGCTCAAAAGGCTTTTCCTTGCGGTACTCCATGCCCGCCATAATCATGCGCGCCACCCAGAAGAAAATAATATCCTGGCCGGTTACCAGCACAGAAGTAGGGTAGTAATAAGCCACTTCCTCGTTATCGGGGTTGGAAATGCCATTGAACACTTCCATCGGCCAAATCCAAGAGGAAAACCAGGTGTCCAGCACGTCATCATCCTGGCGCAGTTGTGCAGCAGAAACACTATGTTGTTTTTCAAATTCGCTTTTTGCTTCTTCTTCCGTTGAGGCTACTACAAAGCGGCCATCGGCATCGTACCAGGCTGGTATGCGCTGGCCCCACCACAGCTGCCGGCTAATGCACCAGTCTTTTACATTTTCCAGCCAGTATTTATAGGTGGCAATAAACCTTTCTTCGGGATGAATTTTTACATCGCCACTCACTACGGCTTGCAGGGCATCATCAGCCAGGTGGCGCATTTTTACAAACCATTGGGTAGAAATGCGCGGCTCCACCACGGCGCTGCTGCGCTGCGAGTAACCGAGGCGGGTGCTGTATTCTTCTTCTTTTACCAGCAAGCCTTCTGCAGCTAATTGCTCAATAGCTTTTTTACGCGCTTCAAAGCGGTCCATGCCTACAAAAACTTCGGCAGCGGCGCTCAATGTACCATCTTCATTCAACGTATCAATGGTGGGCAGGTTGTGTTTCAATCCCAGGTTGTAATCGTTGATGTCGTGCGCCGGCGTTACTTTCAGCGCTCCGGTACCAAATGCAGGGTCTACATATTCATCAAATATCACGGGCACGGCGCGGTTCACCAGCGGCACAATTACTTTTTTACCTTTCAGGTATGCATATCGCTCGTCGCCGGGGCTTACGCAAACCGCTGTATCGCCCATAATGGTTTCGGGTCGTTGCGTGGCAATGGTAATGTATTCGTTTTCCGAACCTTCTACTTTGTATTTTACATAATAGAGCTTGCCCTGTACATCTTTATATTCCACTTCTTCATCGCTGAGGGCTGTTTTAGCTGCCGGGTCCCAGTTGATCATGCGGGCACCGCGGTAGATAAGCCCTTTGTTGTACAGGTCAATAAATATTTTGATAACGGCCTGGTAGTAATGATCGTCCATAGTAAAGGTCACACGGTCCCAGTCCACACTGCAGCCCAGTTTTTTTATCTGGTGGTAAATAATGCCGCCGTATTTATCTTTCCATTCAAAAGCATGCTTTAAAAACTCCTCACGGGTAAGATCGCTTTTTTTAATGCCTTTTTCTTTTTCCAGTTGTTGCACCACTTTGGCTTCGGTGGCAATGGAAGCATGATCGCTGCCGGGCACCCAGCAGGCATTAAAGCCGCTCATACGGGCTTTGCGCACCAGTATGTCCTGCACGGTTTCGTTGAGGGTATGGCCCATGTGCAGCACGCCGGTTACGTTGGGCGGCGGAATTACCACGGTAAAGGGCTTGCGCTCGTCTGGGGTGCTTTTAAAATATTGCTTATCTAGCCAGTGCTGGTACCATTTTTCCTCTATGTGGCCGGGTTCAAAGTTTTTCGACAGCGTATTGTTCATGCTCTATTTAAATTGGTGGGCAAAGTTACGACGGGAACGGGAAACATTTGGCTTACCCGATAGAGAGGATTTAAAAGGAAAAAGAGATGTTTTGAGGAAGTCTGCAGTTTTTAGTTTTCAGTCTTTAGTTTTAAACAGCCGGAATGAATGCAAAAGTAAAAACAGACGTTTTTGTTGATGCTGTTGTTGCAGCCTAAACGGAGCGTCGCAAGTAAAGCTTCATCAAGGTGAGAATGATGATAAAATAAATTAAAAGGAAAAACAGACGTTTTATCAATAAGTAAATGAAGTATATTCTAAAAAACAAAAGGGATTTAAAACGTCTTAAATCCCTTTTGCGTAAATATTTTCTTCAGATTTAATTATCAAAATCAAGCTGGCTGTTGTTGATATAATTTACCAGCGCGGCGGCATTTTTTAAGTTTAGTTTTTTCAGAATGTTGTAGCGGTGCACTTCCACGGTTTTTACAGAAATGTTGAGCGAGTCGGCAATTTCTTTGGATGAAAAACCTTTTTTAATGAAGGTGATAATTTCTATTTCGCGCTGCGAAAGAGAGTTGAGGCCGTTCTGCGGATCGTCGCCTGAAATCACCTGTTCGGAAAGGATGTTTTTGATCTCTTCGCAAATGTATTTTTTGCCACTTTCTATTTCCATAATTGCTTTGAACATTTCTTCGCGCGAGGAGTTTTTGGTTACATAACCCATAGCACCTTTCTGTATCATTTTGCGTGCATAAGTGGGCTGTGTGTGCAGCGATACGCCCAAAATTTTAGAGCCGGGCGAATATTTGCGGATTTGCTGTGTGGCTTCGATACCATTAATGCCGGGCAGGTTGATGTCCATAATGACAATGTTAGGACGCAGCTTTTTAGCCAGTTCTACCGCTTCTTCGCCACTGCCGCTTTCGGCCACTACGGTAAAGCGCGGATCGGTGTTGAGGATAAAACTCCAGGTTTCGCGCACCAGCGTATGGTCATCAGCAATAAGGATCGTAATTTTTTCCATAGTTATTGTGGATTAGCCTTGATTTTTTTAAAAGGGAAATGCACAATCAGGGTACATCCTTTTCCGGGTGCTGTTATTACCTGCATCCGTCCGTTGATCAAATATACCCGATTTTCAATATTTTTCAGGCCTATCCCTTTTTTCACATCCGCTATATTAAAGCCAATACCGTCATCCTTTACTATTAACTCTAAATTATTTTCAATTTTCTTGATACAAATCAACACGTTGGTGGCGCTTGAATGCCTGATGGCATTATTTAATGCTTCCTGCAAAATGCGGTACACTACCAGTTTTGAATCAGACGTGAGCAAATCTTCGATGGCATTTGTTGCTTCCAGTTTCACCAGCAGTTTGCGTGTGCTGTTGATGTTGCTGATCAGGTCTTTGATGGCAGCTACCAGGCCCAAATCGCCGATGCTGGGGTTCATCAGCGAGCGCGATAATTGTCTGATTTCATTGATCACGTAAATAATGCTGTCGCTCGACTTTCGGATCATTTCATCTTTCATTTCAGGCTTTAACCCAGCCAACTCCAGGTAAAGCTTGGTAGTGGTAAGCACCTGGTTCACATTGTCGTGCAGTTCGCGGCCAATTTCGCCGCGTTCCTGCTCCTGCGTATCGATCGTTGCTTTGCTGATGATCTTTTGTTTTTCCAGCTCTTTCTGCAGCAGCTCGCGCTCCAGTTTTCTGCGCAGCGTTATATCCTGTGCAGCGCCAATTAACTTTGCAGGTTTTCCTTCTTTGTTATGTATCACAATGCCGCGGTCGTGTAAGTATACATATTTTCCATCATCTCTTCTAAATCTGAATTCGCGTTCGAATGTTTTGCTGATGGTGCCGGCTACAATGCTTTCTATTACTTTTTGGGCTCCTTCCTTGTCGGCAGGATGTAGGCGTTCGAGCCAGCCATCCACACCTTTGAAACTTGAATCTTTCATTACACCCAATACCTTTTTCAGCCCGTAAGGATCGAGGTAAAAACTGTTTTCTTCAATATTCCATTCCCAAATAAATTCGCTGGTGGCTTTCATTACGGCATCAAACCTTTCATTGCTTTTTTGCAGCTCTACCTGTTTTTGCTTGATGTCTGTAATATCTTGCAGGGCGCCTATCATTCGGATGGCTTTTTTGGCTTTATTGCGAATGACAAAACCCTTTTCCATCACGTAGCGATAATCGCCGGAGGCAGTGATAAAACGATATTCTTTTTTCCAGTTCTTTTTCCGCGGGTTGTTGATGGTTTCGTAAAGTGATTTCAGTACATCTTCCTGCTCATCCGGATGAATATAGCTTTCCCAGTTTTTAAGCATTACCTGATAAGGCTTGTAGCCAAAAAGGGTGTAAAGATTATCGCCCCAGGTAAGTTGTCCCGTTTCCATATCCCAATCATAAATCACATCTGAAGTAGCGCGGCTGGCCATCTTGAACCTTTCGTTGCTCTTGATAAGCGCCTGCTCTGCAGCCGATTTTATGGTAACGTCTTCAGCAAGTACAATGGCAATATTATTATGATCTCCGCCCAGCATCTGGCTGGTAAGTTGCACGGTTATCAGGTCGCCGTTTTTTTTGCGGTGCTGCTGGTCTGTTTTGTTTTTAAAAAACGTCTCTTTTCCCTTTTTCCATTCCTCTGCATTGGCCAGCAGTTGCTTCATGCTCATTTGCATAAATTCTTTTTCGCTGTAGCCATAAAGTTTTAGTGCGGCTTTGTTGACATTTAAAAAATGGTCTTTCTGGAGGTGGTAGGTCCATGAGGGCAGTGGGTTGGCATCAAACAGGGTTTTGTAATTCTGCTTCAAAAGGTGCACATCGGTAATGTCGGTATGTGTACCAATCATGCGCAGCGGCTGGCCGGTTTCGTCTTTGCTCAGCACTTTGCCGCGCGATAGCAGCCATCGATAAGCACCTTTATTGTCTTTAAAACGGTAAATGCTTTCAAATAGCGGGTCGCTGCTTTCAAAATGGCTTTTCAGGTTTTGGGCTACTATTTTTTTATCCTGCGGGTGCACGCGTTGCCGCCATTGATCAATGTTTTCTATCACATCTGTAGGTGCAAAACCAAAAAGTTTTTTCCAGGATTGGGAAAAGAAAACCTTGCCTGTTTTTATGTTCCAATCCCAAAGTCCTTGCCTGCTGCCTTCAAGTGCAAATCGCCAGCGCTCTTCGCTCAGCTGCATTTCAATTTCACGGTTCTTAATGTTGGTAGTGTCTTTTGCCTGTACCAGTGCGCCTGCCAGACGGCCCTGGCTGTTGTAGGAAGGTTTGTAGCAGATGGTATGATAGGTGGTAACATCCGCAGCTTCTATTGTTTTTTCAGTGGTGATGTGTTCGCCCTTGAATACTCTTTGGTAAAGCGCTTTTAGCGGCGCCTGCTTTTCTGGCGGCACAAGGCTCAAAACATTGAGGCCTGCTTTTAAAGGAAAACCAAAAAATTCTTTAGCCCTGGCATTGGCCTCACCATTGGTGGCAATTATGGTATAAGATGTATCTACCAGTAAATAAACTTCTTCGAGGTTGTTGAGCACTGTTTGAAAAAGCTCGGAAAAAGCATTTTCGTTTTCATTTGCAGAAACTGTTTGCAGTGTTGAATCGTGTTGGTTTTTATTATACACAAAAAAATTAAATTAACCTTTTTATGAAGGTAAATTTTTAAAAGGGATGTTTAAAGGAAACTATCAAAAAAATTATTTATTTTTTAAAGCATGATAAAAAAAGGAAAATAAGACGTTTGAGTACCTCTGTAGCCCCAAACCCGGATCTATAAAAAAGTAATAGGCACATTTTCCTTTTTGTAAGTACATTCAATCAAAATTTAAACTAAACATGCAGCGCCAAATCACATCATGGTACAGTCCGAGGCTTGAAAAGGAAATGCCGGTAGCCGTATATGGCAATTATGGTTTTGCCCTGCTGCTGGTGCCTACTGCCGCAGCCGACTACCTGGAGTATGAACGTTTTGGATTGATTGATGCGCTGCAACCGCACATTGATAGCGGGCAGGTAAAAGTATTTTCCATCAACAGCATCAACAACGAAAGCTGGCTGAACTATGAAATGGAACCACACCACAAGGCCATAAGGCACAATCAGTTCAATGCGTATGTTTATGATGAGGTAATACCATTTATTAAAAGCGCCACCTCGTACGAAACACCTATCATTATCTGCGGCGCTTCGTTTGGCGCGCTGCACAGTATGAACCTGTTTTTAAAGCGCCCCGATCTTATTTCGGGCGTTATTGGCATGAGCGGTGTGTATGACCTGACGGAGTATACGCGCGGCTTTTTTAATGATGATGTTTACTTCAACAGTCCGCAGCATTATATGCCCAACCTCACCGACCATGCCATGCTGGAGCAGATAAGGCGCAGCTCACACTTACACATTTTCAGCGGCAGTGGTGCTTACGAAGATCCCAACGCGGCGCGTAGCTTTGCCGGCATACTGTACAATAAAGGTATTACTTACGACCTGGAGGTGTGGGGCAGCGAATGGAAGCATGAGTGGGATACCTGGCGCGTAGCGCTTCCGTATTACCTGAGCCACAAATTTTAGCTTACGGTAGTTTCAATGGTAGCGTTGATGCTGCGGTCGGTAATAGCAGTGCACATGGGTTCCAGTTCCTGGTACGAGCCCTGCTTTACAGCGTATTTGCCTTTAAAATGAATAAGAAGCGCACACTGCTCGGCTTGCTCCTGGCTGTGGCCGCAAACTTCAATAAGGGTTTCTATCACCCAGTCAAAAGTATTAACATCATCGTTCCATACAATCAGCTGGTAAGGCGCCTCTTCATCAACAGCCACATCTGTGTCCAACCACGGTTGTAATTTTTCTATGGTGTCCCCTTTTTTCATATCACCACAAAATTAGAAATTTGTTTTTAAATGAGAATTTGACCTGCAATTAAGTGAAGAAGATGAGGTCTTTTTCACTGAATAGAAAACGTGTCCTTTTCCTTTTAAATTATAAAATAAAGTAGAAGAGTTAAGAAGCACCAGGTTTAGCCGAAAACGTCTGATTTCCCTTTTGACTTTGTGATAGAGTTATACATTTTTATTCGTCTTTACAAATACGGTCTATAATTGCAAAACGTCTCATTTTCCTTTTAAAACAAATCGTGCTTTAAAATGAAAATAAGACGTTTTAAGTCAAAGCTTTTTTCTACCCCTTACTGGGCATAGAAGGCC
This sequence comes from uncultured bacterium, assembly GCA_965363375.1. Taxonomy (GTDB): domain Bacteria; phylum Bacteroidota; class Bacteroidia; order Chitinophagales; family Chitinophagaceae; genus Flavisolibacter. The sequence goes on along the minus strand of CBDTUH010000080.1, from coordinate 972 downwards.
GCACTTCAATTTTGCTGGGCAGCGTGCGCGGGTTCATTTTCAAAATATCAAGCACCAGCTCGCCAATATCTTCGGGTTGTATCTTCCAGGCATCTTGCTCGCTGGGCGTGTGGCCTGCAAAGTGGGTGGCTACAGAGCCGGGCATGATGGTGGTAACTTTAATGCCGTATTTGCGCAGGTCGAGCATCACGGCCTGTGTAAAGCCCACAAGTCCAAACTTGCTGGCGTTGTACGCCGATGCGTTCTCGAAAAAGTTGGTACCCGCCAGGCTGGCCATGGTGATAATATAGCCCTTACTTTGCTTTAAAGCATCAATGCTGCTTTTAATGCTATTGAAAACGCCGGTAAGATTTGTGTCAATTGTTTGTTTCCATTCCTCTTCTGTAATGGTGTCTATAGGTGCAAAATGTCCAACACCTGCATTGGCCACCAGCACATCCAATTGACCAAAATGACTGAGCACCTGCTGCACGGCTGCCGCTTCGGATGCCATAGAGCTAACGTCTGATTGCAGCGCCAGTACTTTCGCGCTATCTGTGCTTAACGATTTTGCGGCTTCCTGTGCTGCATCCAGGTGACGGCTGGTAATAGCCACGCGCATACCGGCCTCCAGCAGCGTTTTGGCAATGCCGTAGCCAATGCCTTTGCTGCCGCCGGTGATGTAAGCAACTTTATTTTCCAGTGGGTTCATATATGGTTTAAACATTTGGTTATAGTTTTTGTTCATGCAAATGGCATACCCGCTGGCAATAGAAGGCTAAAAGAATATAAAACAATCCTGCTCCAAACGTAAGCCATACCGAAAGGGTTACTTTTGCGTTTTATGGAAGAGAAATTCAAAGACCTGAACCTGAAAAAGCAATTGCTGCATGCGCTGGACGACCTGGGCTATACCACGCCCACCACCATCCAGCAGAAAGTTTTTTCAGTAGTAATGAGCGGTGCAGATGTTTGCGGCATCGCGCAGACAGG
>CBDTUH010000079.1:0-11951 GCA_965363375.1 uncultured bacterium | reverse complement strand
AAATACCTATTTGCAACTATCTTTATTCACATAATGTGAGTTGTGCAACACGCACCCATGTTATGCGCTCTTAGTCAAAAAAGTGAACCAATGTTGCTTTTTTTCCATTGTAGCTGTTGATGAAGTCCTCAATTGATGAAGCAATGACTAGCGCCTGTTTTTGACTGTCATGATGCAGCCTATACACCTTAGCATTTTTGTCCACTGCTACGTAGTTTCCATCTTCCATGTCCAAAATCGTAAAATATTTTCTGCCATTAAGTTCTATTTCAAAGCTGTCATCCACCTCGAGCTTTACCAGCTGCTCTTCCTTTAAATGCCCAACAACTTTTAAAGCGCTTTTTTTTCTTCATTTTCATAAATCACTTCTTCTATAACCATGTTGCTCACATCGATGCTGCACCAATCATACGCCCGATAAAAATCTTTCGTGTTGAGTTGTACTTTGTTAATTAGGTTCAGCTCAATGGATACTTCAAAGGAAACTAATTGGGAAGTATCAATTCTTTTCAGCTGTAGATGCTTGAGGTGGTAGTTCCTATTGTGTTTCTTTCTATTTTTCTCTACGTACTCAGGCTCATAGCTGATGTGGTTGTATGTAATAGATTCGTCTTTCACTAGTATATACTTTGTTGTCCAGTACCGATGGTTCTCATATAGGTCTGGCAATAAGTATTGCAGCCGTTTTAACAGCTGAAATTCCAGTTTTATGGCAGCCTTTTTATTTTTTCTTTTGACAAGGAAAGGTATCATAGTGGAACACAATAGCGCATAACGTCCGGGGCTTTGGGAAGGTTGGGAAATAGAATTCCTACTGCCCGGCCTTGGCCGTACCTTGTTTTTAATACGGCCAATGTACAAAAGCTCAATAGAATTACAAAAGCCGAAGGCTTATTCCCAAACCCAACTTTACTAAAGCTCTTGTTGTGTGCAGCCAAATTTTGTTGATCAACAATTTGACTATGTTTTGTCGTCACCTCTTTAGAAGAAATCTATATATTTCTTGACGTACTCAATATTTAAAGAATTTAAATTTTCTTGGTATTCGTAAAACTTCTCATCAAGCGCGTTCCAAACCTCATTTGCAATCGTTTCGATTTTCTCAACGATTTCTATTCGTTCATCACTATCTTTTGGAACGGTTTTATTAGGAAATTGTTCAATTGCTTTTCGTAGAATGTCTGCAGTTGCGCCTGCGCCAATTGCTGAAAGTGATATAATTGTTTCGTGAGCATTGTTCCCACTTGGGTTTACGAAATATTGATTGAAGCCGCCATTATTTATTTCTCTTTCTAGATTTTGGTTAAGATAAAATAATTTTTGGTGGTCGGTCAACTTACTATAGTCATCGCCATAATTGCAGAGTTCACCTATAAAATTGTCAAGTTCAATTATACTTCCGTTGGTGTCTTCAGAATTTAGTAAGGTATTTAAATTGGGGATTCTTGTCATAACGATTTAATGTTAAGGAACGTGTCGCCTGGTTGCACACAACGTCAGACTGCTTACCAAAGTAGCGGCATTGGCAGTAGTTTCGTTGATTTATGTTCTAAAGTAAACAATTTGTTCTTCTGTTTCATAGCAGCACTTCAGCCGTTATTTTGGTAAGCAAATGTTAGGCGCTTCATCATTTCATTTTAGAATAACGCTCATTTTCACCTTGCTTGGATTTTACTTCTAATGTCTTATCATTGAGAAACACAACTTTAAACTCAATCTCTTTTTCTGATGGATGTATTTGATAGTTAGTAAGAAAATTCCTATTCCTCAGTATCAACTTTTTTGCAGGTATTGAAATCTCCCATGTGCCTTTTTCAATTACAGGATTATTGGGATTTTCACCATAACAATCATTTAAAACAATATAAGAACCGTTGCTTTTGAACTCAATGAGTTCAGGACACTCAACACAACAATCTACTTGACCTTTTTGAGTAACTGTACCTTTATATAGCCATTTACCAATTATTTGAATGCTGTTTTTTTGTCCTGACGTTTGTGTGCAGCAAAACAAAAACAATATTGTAAGTCCTACTTGAAAAAGTCTTAGTACATGCATAGCCACTGATTTATTTTATTGCAATGAAATCTCTGTTCTTGGTTGCGCCTAACACGCTAATATACGAACTGGCAATTTAAAAAAGCGAATCTTAGTTGCCTGATTGTCATCAGATTTCCATTCGCCTTTTTTAATTGCCACAGGTTCGGCAATCCGCAAACTGGTCGTTTGAAAAAGGCTGTTAATGAGTTGCCGCTATTGTTATTTTTGCATAACTGTACGGACTGGGCAATTGACGGCAACTATAATTACCCGCATGGTTTTCAATATTCAAAACCTTTGTTTTCCCTTTTAGTTTAGTGATTTTGAGTAGCAAAGCATTGCTTTTTTTAAAAGGAAAAACAGACGTTTTTTATTTCGCTTCCGGCAGCGGGTTAATCCAGTTTTTAGCTTCCTGCTCTACATGGCACAGCTGCACTTTTACCTTGTACTTTTGTTGTAAATGTTTAGTGAGTGCGTCGGCCGCATACACGCTGCGGTGCTGCCCGCCGGTACAGCCAAAATTTATAGACAGCGAGCTGAAGCCCCGCTTGATGTACTCTTCCACGCTGATGTCCACAATATCGAAAACGGAATTCAGAAAATCCTGCATGCGCGTTTGGCGCTCCAGGTATTCCATCACGGGTTTGTCGCGGCCATGAATGGTTTTGTACTGATCGTGCCGGCCCGGGTTGTCGATGCCGCGCATGTCAAACACAAAGCCGCCGCCATTGCCGGTTTCATCAGGCGGTATGCCTTTTTTGTACGAGAATGAGCAGATCTTCACCACCAGCGGCGTTTCCTCCGTGGCCTGCACCGTAGTAAAGCGCTCAATTACTTCATCTTCCACGCACAGCCGCAGCACACGCTGAAACTCGGGCACGGCAATACCCACGCTGTTATGCTCAATAAACCAGCGCAGGTTTTTGAGCGCCAGCGGAATAGAACTTTGAAACTGCACTTTGCGCTCAAACAGGCCACGGAAGCCATAAGCACCCAGCACCTGCAGCAGGCGAATCAGTACGTAACCATTGTACTGGCTTTCAAACACGGCGCGGTCAATAGGGTGGCCAGTGATGCTTTCAAACGAGTTCATGTAATCTTTCAGCAGGTGCACCTTCCAGTCGTCGGGCAGGTTGGCGCGCGCCTGCCAAATGATGGAGGCCACATCGTACTGCGGGGCACCTTTCATGCCGCCCTGGTAGTCGATAAAGAAAACGTTTCCGTCTTCTTTTACCATAATGTTGCGGCTCTGGAAGTCGCGGAACATAAAAAACTTGAACTCAGTAAACGTGAGGTAGGAGCTCAGGGCTTCAAAATCGTCGATCAGTTTTTGCTTGTCGTAAGGCTTGCGCAGCGTATCTAAAAAGTAGTATTTAAAATATAACAGGTCGGCCATAATGGCCTGGTGGCCAAACTCTTTATTGGTAAGGCATTTGTCGTAGCTGAGGCCGGCATCGCCCATAATCTGCAGGCGCGCCAGCTGGTGCAGGCTTTCGCGGAAAAGGTGATAGGTTTCTTCTACATAACCTTTTTCTTCCAGTACGTTCAGCAGGCTTACATCGCCCAGGTCTTCCTGCAGGTAAATGGTTTCGTCCTCGTTTACGCCCAATATGGTAGGCACCGGCAGCCCCTTGCGCTGAAAGTGGCGCGAAAAGTACATAAAGGTTTCGTTCTCCGGCACGTTGGCGCCCACCGTGGCAATTACGGTTTTTCCGTCGGGCCCAAATAGCCGGAAATAGCGGCGGTCGCTGCCCGACTGCGGCAACACATCAACACTTTGGGGGGCGTGGCCCGACCAGCTTTTATAGAAGCCCGATACGGCATCAATCATTTCCTGCATGCAGCAAATGTAAGTATTGAAACGAAAGTGAGAACAGCCGCTTTTAAACCGGGTGCCATCCGCATTAATTCTAATCAAATTTTAATGATGAGTAATAAATGTAAGAGGTAAAATAGTGAAGAGGCAAAAGGAAAAAGAAACGGCCGGAATATTGAACAGGGAACAAGGAATGAGGAAGTGAATAGTCAATTGTGAATTGTGAAGGAGAGAATGTTTGAAAGGAAAAACAGACGTTTTGTCTAAACCGTGATTTGGGGAGATTAAAAGGAAAATGAGACGTTTTGTATTTGGCTGTTTACCATGAATTATCAACTATGAACATTTAAAAGAAAAAAGAGACGTTTTATTGCAAATAAAAAAGCCGGGCAAAAAGCCCGGCCACTTACTGTATGGTGTTTTTTAGTCAGTAGCTATTTTCACGTTATCGAAAGTGCCGGTAACGGTTACGGTATTTAGTTTTTGAGGGTCGATGGTGCTGGGGCCATCGTAGCGCATGGGGTCGCTGATCAGGTCTTTTATTACCAGGTTAAAGTAGCCGCTGATTAATTTCCGTTCGGCGTTGTAGCTGCTGATGTTGAGTATGCCTTCCATCTTCAGGCCCATCGAGGTTTCGTGTATGCTGGCCCAAAATCCGCCGTTTTCCTTTTGCCACATGTGATTGTATCGTGCCGATGTTACAGCCGGTGCGGTTTGCGCATCCAGATTATAGTTGCCTGCCAGACCTTGTTGCAAAAAAGTTTTGTCCAGTGTAAACCAAACACCGTCGCCGGTGGTGCCATTGGCTTTAGGCATGGCGGTAAGACCTACATACATCAAATTACCTTCTATGCGTGCACTGGCTTCTACAATTCCATTGCCGCTATAGCTGGCTTTCAGGGTTGAATTGTTTTGATTGGTGTAAACAATGGTGCGGGTAAATTCGCCGGCAGCTGGCGAATCAACAATGGTTTCCTTGTTATTTTTTTTACAGGCAGCAAATAGAACCACTATTGCCAAAAGAGAATAAAGACGTTTCATAAGCCGTTTTTGAAATTAGTTTTGATTACGCTTCAAATATCTACGGCTGGCTGAAAACAATTTGTTAAGAGTGTAGCAGTTGTAGATAAATAGAAATAAAGCGGATGCTTTTAAGGTTTCCTTACCATATCCAAAATTTCTCCTTTTGAAAGTTCATGGTCCATAGCATGAGATCAAAACGTCTGTTTACCTTTTTACATTTTTCATTTTGCATTTTTCCAAACGTCTCTTCTTCCTTTTATTGCAAAAAAATAAACAGGTGGCTGCTTCACAACAACCACCTGTTTATTTATAAAAACATGGTTACTTAAAAGCGTATGGAAACACCTGTATTGATGGAATAATCAGCAAAAGCCGCATCGCCATGGCGCAGCGTGCCGCTGGTTTTGGTGGCTTCTTTATCGGGTACGCTTTGCGTGCGGTTGCGCTCCAACGCTACAGGAATAGTAAGAAAATAGTTGAACTGTTTTGCCATGTAATTAACTCCCGGCTCTACCGCTATAATATAACCCGGGCGCCGAAAACCTTCGCTGCCACCAATCCGGTCTTCAGCCGGAATGCCTTCCATACGGCCGCCCAGCAAAAACGACAAACCATGCACGTTGGGCAGGCTGTAATTAACACCCAACCGCGCCAGGTATTGGTCGGCCACGCTCATAATACTTTCGTTGGTGTTGCGTCTGAAGGTTTTTACACCGTTTACTTCTTGAGGTGTGGTGAGGTAGTACAGCGTGGTGTACAAGCCAAAGTTTGTGTTGAAATTGTAAAAGCCATTCAGTTCGGTAATAATGCCGGTAGCGCCATCGCCCAACTGAATAGACTGGTCCACCGTGCGCAGTTCTTTAGTACCGCCGGGGCCTACGTTGTAAAAATAATCCTGGTAGGCTTCTTCACCGGTGGGCAGCTTGATGCCGAGCCCAAGTTGAAAATTCCCTTTCACGTTTTTAGCAGGATTCAGCATCCAGCAGTAAGCCACCAGGCGGGCATCGCCAATGCCAAACGATTCGGTGCGGTGACGCGACTGTCCGCCATGCTCGTACAGCGAAGAGCGGCTGTTAGCCAGCAGCGGCAGGCCTGCCAGCACCGACCAGCGGCTGTTGAAGATGCGTATCACTGAAAGGTCCAGCGTATGCTGCCAGTTGATCACTTCTGTATTTTTCTCCAAGCGTTCTTTTTCTTCGTGCTTGCCTCTAAAGTGGCGAAACGATGTAAAATAGCGGTAGCCGGTATTGAGCTGCCAGCCCTTGGTTTCGGTTTCTGTGTGCGATAGTTTGGAGCAAACCGTGCCGGTGCCGCGGATGGCCACGCAGCCTTGCGCCATAGCGGTATGGTTTGTCAAAAATAGAATAGCAAGTAAGCTTATAATAAAGCAGATTTTTCTCATAATAATAGGTTCGTTTTTGCAGCGGGGAGCTGCAATTGTTTCAATAATAAATACAAGGGGGCACACAGTTATGCGTGCACTTTAAAAGGAAAATAAGAGGTTCAGGCAGCAGCGGTTTCAGGAGGTTGTTCAGGTGTGGTGTAAAAGAAAAAAAGGAGGTTTTCGGGCGCTGTTGGGCCATACTGTATTTGCATGCCAAAAGGCATCAGGCACCAGGGTGCTACGTTCTTATCATAATCGCTGAAAATATTTTTAATAACAAGGGAATTGGTGCCTTCTCTTTTGCTTTGTGCAGGCACTTCTCCGGATAATTCAGCGGCGGCACTTTTTGCCTGCTGCAATTGCATTTTTTGCGCATCGGGCAGACAAAGCAGCACTAGCTGGCCCGCTTCCACTTTACGTTTTACATATTTATAAATTTTGTCTTCTACTTCTATTTCGCCGTCTATGCGTTCAAAATCGGTTTGCACTGTTTGGTAAGGAAGCCTGAGTGGAACTGTAATGGTAATGAGGTCTGCTTCGTTGTATTGCTGCGCATTCAGCCGGGCGGCCATAGCAGTATCTGCACTTTTTTGTAAAAAGTAAAACCACAGCCGGTAACCTGCAAAGTTAAACGACAGCAGCAGAAGCAGTAATATGGCAGCCAGTTTCATGAAGCAATAACAATTTACAAATTTTTCACGCAGTTGTAACGTATTTTTTCCGGCTGCACATACGCTTGCAAGGGCTACAAAGCTTTTGCACAGGGGTTAAAACGGCGTACCTTTGCACCACGATTGAAAATACTATATGAGTACATCAAACACACAGAACATCCGTATTGTAACGGCCGCTTCGCTTTTTGACGGTCACGATGCCGCCATCAACATCATGCGCCGCATTATGCAAAGCAAAGGCGCCGAAATTATTCACCTGGGCCACAACCGCAGCGTAGCCGAAATAGTGGAGTGCGCTATTGAAGAAGATGTGCAGGGCATTGCCATTACCTCTTACCAGGGTGGCCACGTGGAGTTTTTTAAATACATGAAAGACCTGCTGGACGAAGCCGCCTGCGGCCACATCAAAATATTTGGCGGCGGCGGTGGTACCATTCTGCCGCAGGAAATTGAAGAACTGCACCACTACGGCATCACCCGCATTTACTCGCCCGACGATGGCCGCAGGCTGGGCCTGGAGGGCATGATTGAAGATGTGATAAAGCAATGTGCGGAAACGGTGGATGCATCTGCCAATGGCAAGGCGCTTTATTGGAAAGCTGCCGAAAATTGGAACGGAAAACTGCCTTTGGGCGAGAAAAAAGATATTCGCAGGATTGCGCGTGCCATTACGCTGGCGGAATCAGGGTCAGAATACAAAACCATTATTGAAAAAATAAGTAAGGGAGAAAAGGGCGGCGGGCCTGTGCTGGGCATTACCGGTACCGGTGGTGCGGGCAAAAGCTCTGTGACCGACGAAATTGTGCGCCGTTTTCTCAATACGTTTGAAGATAAGACCATAGCCGTTATTTCGGTTGACCCCTCTAAAAAGAAAACGGGTGGCGCGCTGCTGGGCGACCGCATCCGTATGAATGCCATTTCTAACCCGCGCGCCTACATGCGCTCGCTGGCCACGCGCGAAAGCGACAAAGCCCTGAGCGAATATGTGCAGGAGGCTATTGACATTTGCAAGGCCGCGCATTTTGATTTTATCATTTTGGAAAGTGCCGGCGTGGGCCAGAGCGATGCTTCCATACTGGATTATTGCGACCTTAGTTTGTACGTGATGACGCCGGAATACGGAGCGGCTTCGCAGCTGGAAAAAATAAACATGCTGGACTTTGCCGACGTGGTGGCCATCAACAAGTTTGACAAGGCCGGTGCACTGGATGCGCTTCACGATGTACGCAAGCAGTTTAAACGCAACCACCAGTTGTGGACAGCCAAAGATGAAGAGCTGCCTATAGTGAGCACTACGGCCAATAAGTTTAACGACGAAGGCATCAACCAGCTTTTCGTGTTATTGCTGAAAACCATTAAGGAAAAAACCGGGACAGAACTAGAAGGATATGAGGATGTGAAAACTTCAGGTGGCCTAAGCGAGGGCGCTATTATTCCGCCGCGACGCGTGCGCTACCTGTCCGAGATTGCCGACAACAACCGCAGTTATGACAATTGGGTGGCTGAGCAAAGCGCTATAGCGTCCAAGCTGTATCAAATCAATGGTATCATCGGCGAGAAAGAAGTAAGCGGAATAACAGAATTACAAACGCTGCAAAAACGTTTTGAAGAAAGCCTGCACCCAGAATGCAAAAAATTTATTCAGCAATGGCCGGAGCTGGTGAAAAAATACGAGGGCGACTTTTTTGAATACACCGTACGCGATAAAGTAATCAAGCAGCCGCTCACCACAAAATCATTAAGCGGCACGCGCATACCAAAAGTAGTATTGCCAAAGTATAAAGACTGGGGCGATATATTGCGCTGGCAACTGCAGGAAAACATTCCCGGAGAATTTCCTTACACATCCGGTGTGTTTGAGCTGAAGCGTCAGGGTGAAGATCCTACGCGCATGTTTGCCGGTGAAGGCGGACCCGAGCGTACCAACAAACGTTTTCACTACGTATCGGAAGGGCAACCTGCAAAAAGATTATCAACCGCATTTGACAGCGTAACACTCTATGGCGAAGACCCCGCTTACCGCCCCGATATTTATGGAAAAATTGGTAACAGCGGTGTAAGCATTGCCACGGTAGATGATGCCAAAAAGTTGTACAGCGGCTTTGATCTTTGCGACCCCAAAACATCGGTGAGCATGACCATTAACGGACCGGCGCCCATGCTGCTGGCCTTTTTTATGAACGCCGCCATCGATCAGCAATGCGAAAAATATATTGAGCAGAACGGGCTTTGGGATGAAGTGAAAAAGGTGTCGCAAATGAAATACCAACATCTGCCGCAACCTTCTTATTACAACCCCTCTTCTCCGGAACGTTTGCCAAACGGCAACAACGGGCTGGGTTTGAAATTATTAGGATTGAGTGGTGATGAAGTGCTGTCTGCAGATGTGTACCAGAAGCTGAAAGCAGAAGCCTTGACACAAGTGCGTGGCACCGTGCAGGCTGATATTTTAAAAGAAGACCAGGCGCAAAATACATGTATCTTCTCCACCGAGTTTGCACTGAAATTGATGGGCGATGTGCAGCAATATTTTATTGACCAGAAGGTGCGCAATTTTTACAGCGTATCTATCAGTGGCTACCACATTGCCGAAGCCGGTGCCAATCCTATTACACAATTGGCATTTACGTTAGCCAATGGTTTTACGTATGTAGAATATTACCTGAGTCGCGGCATGCACATCGATGATTTTGCACCCAACCTGTCGTTCTTCTTTTCTAATGGAATGGACCCCGAGTACAGCGTGATCGGCCGCGTGGCGCGCCGCATCTGGGCCAAGGCCATGAAGAATAAGTACAAGGGGAATGACCGCAGTCAGAAATTGAAATACCATATTCAAACATCGGGGCGCAGTCTGCACGCGCAGGAGATTGATTTTAACGACATCCGCACCACGCTGCAGGCCCTGTATGCGATATATGACAACTGTAATAGTTTGCACACCAACGCATACGACGAAGCCATTACCACACCTACAGAAGAAAGTGTGCGCCGGGCCATGGCCATTCAATTAATCATCAATAGAGAGCTGGGTTCTGCCAAAACAGAAAACTTTATACAAGGCTCGTTTGCCATTGAAGAATTGACTGATTTGGTGGAAGAAGCAGTGCTGAGCGAATTTGACAGAATAACGGAAAGAGGCGGTGTGTTAGGCGCTATGGAGCGCATGTACCAGCGCAATAAAATACAGGAAGAAAGCCTGTATTACGAGCACCAAAAACATACCGGCGAATTGCCCCTGATTGGCGTAAATACATTCCTGAATAAGAATGGTAGCCCCACTATTTTACCGGCCGAAGTTATCCGTTCTACGAGGGAAGAAAAAGAACAGCAGATACAAAACCTGCACGCCTTCTGGAAGCGCAACGAAGAAAAAAGTGCAGCTGCATTAAAGCACCTGAAAGATGTAGCGGTGGCCGGTGGCAACCTGTTTGAAGAACTGATGGAAACGGTGAAGTACTGCTCGCTGGGTCAAATTACCAATGCGCTGTACGAAGTGGGCGGGCAATACCGCAGGAATATGTAGGGAGTCGAAAGCGTTCTGTCGTCAGTCGTCAGATGAAGTTTCTTAAAAGGAAATAGAGACGTTTCAAAAATCGGAACCACAGAAATGGGGTTCCGATTTTTTTTAACGAAGAATGATTTTTATAAACGTCTTTTTTTCCTTTTGTATCACGGATTTCGCGGATTTGGAAATACATGATTTCACGGACGGGTCGTTTCATATCTGATGTTACACATTGTAAAAACGTCTGATTTTCCTTTTACGTTTCGCATGAAGGAGGTGCATACTCTTTTTACATTTTTAATTTTTCATCACCCCAAACGTCTGTTTTTCCTTTTAAGACTTCGTCCTCACTTTTTGGGTTTGCACTTTTTACTTTTAACTTGTTCCAAACGTCTCTTGCCCCTTTTGCATCAGGTAATGCGCGTGTGGTTCTGTGCTTTCAGCCAAACATCATTTTCGCAAAGCTTGCACTGATGGCGCTGTGCCGGCGGCAGCACCTGCACATTGCCGCAGCGGTTGCAGGCATAATGGTCTTCGTTGGTAATTTTCTGCTGGCGAAATTTGCAATCTTCGGGGATGATGGGCAGGCCCCATTTTACTTCATCATCTTTATAAAAAAACATGCTTACCTCGCCGTTGGTTTCTATAATGGCCTGTCGCAACTGACCCAGGTGCGATACATTGCGCAGCCGCAGCTCGGTATAAAATTCATCCAGCGCAATGGGTTCTTTTTTAAATTTGTGCAGATGCAAAACACCTTCAACCAAAATAGTTGCCGGTTCACCTTCTATAAACTTTTCAAACTTGGGATTGCGGTTAAAAATGTTGGTCACCAGTTTGTACAGGCTCACCACAATGGCAAACACCAGCATGCCGGGTAGCAGTCCTACGTCTTTATAAAACATAGGGTCGCCGGCGGCAGAACCAAGGCCAATGATGACGCCCAGCTCAAAAACGGAAAGCTGCCTGATGCCGCGCTTGCCCAGCATGCGCAGGCCCAGTAAAATAACGGTGAACATCACCAGCGTGCGAAAAGCCGTTTCCAGCAAAAAACTCCAGCTTTCCTCGCCCAGCAACAATTGTTGAAGGTCCATACAAAACAACCTTTTGATGAGTATAGAAATTGTTGTGCCATAGTTGGTTTTACAAAACGTCTCATTTTCCTTTTACACATTGTCGCTTTATTGTTTATTCCATTTTCAGCGTAAAGCAGGTGCCCAAACTTAACCGGCGCTTCATGGCCTAATTTCTTTTCTTTGCAGCACAAAAGCAATTTCAAACGTTTTATCAACCCCTGGCTGCAGTGGCCAACTATTTTAGTGAAGCGCATTTTTTCTTTTTATAAACCTTACTACCGCGGCAGCCTGAAGCTGGCCATACCGGTTGTTATTTCGCAGCTGGGGCAAACACTGGTACACACGGCCGATGCCATTATTGTAGGCCACTTTGCCGGCACTGTGCAGCTGGCCGCCGTATCGCTGGTAAACAGTGTATTTATGATGATA
>CBDTUH010000078.1:0-11993 GCA_965363375.1 uncultured bacterium | reverse complement strand
ATTCAAATCGGCTGTTGGTATTTGGTGCTGCTGGTAGTATTCTTTCTGCAGAATTTTATTTTTGATGGTGCGCAGCACGGCAGGTTTGGGAAAAACTTTTACGCCTTCGCTTTCCAGCTTTTCAAGTGCTTCCACATTCACATTTTCTATTTCAATGGTAATGGCATCCAGCCCTTTTCCAAACTGGTACACGGTATCAAAATCTTTGATGTCGCCTTTTACAAAGTGGTGGCAAAGGTGCGCGGCCGGGCAGGCTGCATCGTTTTCTAATACGTGGGTTTGTACATGGTAATTAGCGGCGGCCTGCAGCAACATTCTGCCCAGTTGCCCGCCTCCGAGTATGCCTGCTTTTAACATGCCGCGAAGGTAAGCAGAAGAATAGTGAATTGTGAAAAGTCAAAAGGAAAAAGAGACGTTTGGAATATAGAACAAGGAATAAGGAATAATGAATGTTGAAGCGAAGCGTGAATGCTCAATATTCAATGCTCAAAATAAAAGGAAAAAGAAACGTTTGGATTATTTTGATCAGTTGACCAGTTGATCAATTAATAAGTAAGCCAAAAGGAAAAACAGACGTTTTGAATGGATTGGCCTTCCACAAACTATAAACCATCAACCATGAACCGCAAAAGGGAAAAGAGACGTTTTGAAAAATGGTTTTTCAAAACGTCTCTTTTTCCTTTTAACTAAAAGCTGAAAACTTTTAAGGTATCAACTCTTCTATTACTTTACCAATGGTGGCATTGGGTGTTTGCACGTGCAATAGGGCCGAAAGCGTAGGCGCAATATCGGTCATGTATACTTCGCGCACGGTTTTGCCATGCTTGATATTCCAGCCAAACCATAGTAGCGGAATGCGCGCATCGTAAGGGTTCCAAACGCCGTGGCTGGTGCCGCGATCCCAGCCGTCAAACCATTGTGGCTTAAACAGAAACTGGATGTCGCCACTCAGCTTTTGGTTGTAAGCGTTGATGATGCGTTCGCGTACCGGTTGCGGCAGCGTAGCACTGGCCATGTTCTGCGCATCAAAAGCATTGGCAATAGCTTCGTAGCCCAGCAGGCTGTCTATTATTTGTTGCTTCAGCGTTTGCTTGTTCAGGCCATGTGCGGTTATCACGCTGTCGTTCAAAAAAACCTGGTAATTGCTGATCGTAGAAATAATGTTAGGTGCTTTTAGTTCCTTTAAAAAATAAGCATTCAGGTTTTTGCGGATGATGGCATCGTCAAAAGTGCCGCCGGGCATTTTATGCTCTTTTACAAAAGAAGGAATGTGCGCTACGCCATGGTCGGCAGTAATAAAAAGCAGGTACTCGCCTTTGCCGATGGTGGCATCCAGGTGTTTTAAAAACTGAGCGAGATCGCGGTCAAAGCGCAGGTACATATCTTCCAGCTCGATGGAGTTGGGGCCGGTGGCATGGCCTACATAATCGGTTGAAGAAAAGCTCACCGCCAGCAGGTCGGTAATGCCGGCTGTTTGGCCCAGGCGTTCGCCGGCAATAGCGGCTTTGGCCATTTCAAACGTATAAGTGTTGGCCGCGGGCAGGTGCTTAAAAAAATCGTAGCGGCTGCTTTTGGTGGTATCTATCTGGTGCGGAAATGTATTGTCCTCTCCCGAAAGGTTGCCTTCATATGGTTTGTCATCGGCAGTGCTTTGGGTATAAGTGTTAATAGGATACAGCGTGTTCCAGGGCTGGCGCAGGTACACATCGGGCAGCCGGCGTGCGTTAAAGGCTTTTACCCACGCGGGCAGGTCGTTCATGTAAAACGAACTGCTGATAAAACCGGCCGATGCATTGTCGAACCAATAGGCGCCGTTGGCCGTGTGGCCGCCCGGCAGCACCGCACCGCGGTCTTTAATGGCAATGGAAACGGTTTTATTGCGAAAGTTCTGCGCCATTCTTATTTCATCGGAGATGGTATTGCTCTGCAGGTTTTTAGGCGACATTTTGCCGGCGGCTGAAGTAGTACCTACGGGTTGTACCGAATTGTCTTCAACACAATATACCGAGCGGCCCAGTTCTTTGCTGTACCAGCTGTTGCCCATAATGCCGTTGAGCGCGGGCACGCTGCCGGTGTACACGCTGGCATGGCCGGGCGCGGTGTAGGTGGGCGTGTAAGGTATAAATGTGTTTTCGCAGCTGAAGCCTTCTTTCAATATTCTTTTAAAACCATCGGCGCTATAACGGTTTCCAAAGCGGTACAGGTGGTCCCAGCGCATCTGGTCTATCACCAGGCCAACCACCAGCCTGGGGCGCGCCACCGGCTGTGCCTGCAAAGAGGTGATGGATATCAAGACCAGCAACAGCACTCCCAATGGTTTCATAGCGTATTTCATGCTGCAAAAGTAAGAACAGATTGTAAACTGTCTGTTAACTTGTGCTCTTTGAGCTTCGGCGCCGATTAATTACCTTTGCGACCGCAACAACGCCTTTCCCATTAAAAGGCCAAAGGGCCGCACAGGCTGCAATCAAAAGGAAAAAGAGACATTTTGATAATGAAGAATTCAAAACGCAAAAGAAAAAGGATACGTTTTAAGGAAAGGATGAGGCGTTGAAAAGTGTAACGTTTAGAGGAAAATAATTAAAAGAGAAAAGAGACGTTTTGAAAAAAAGCATATTCAAATTTTAAATAAACAATTCGTACATCGTAAATCTTAAATCGTAATTATATATGGCAGATATCTTTGAAAGACTGGTAAAAAACTACGGTCCTTTAGGTCAGCATCGCGAGCGTGCACATGGCTATTTTGCATTTCCCAAGCTGGAAGGTGAAATTGGCAGCCGCATGAAGTTTCGTGGCAAGGAAATGATTGTGTGGAGCCTCAACAATTACCTGGGCCTGGCCAACCACCCCGATATACGCAAGGCCGATGCCGATGCCGCCGCGCAGTTTGGACTGGCAAGCCCGATGGGTGCCCGCATGATGAGCGGTAACAGCACTTACCACGAGCAGCTGGAGCGTGAGCTGGCACAGTTTGTAAGCAAAGAAGACGCTGCCTTATTGAATTATGGCTACCAGGGTATGGTTAGCATTATAGATGCGCTGTGCAGCCGCCACGATGTGATTGTGTACGATGCGGAAAGCCATGCCTGTATTATTGACGGCCTGCGCCTGCACCCCGGCCACCGCTATGTGTTTAAGCACAACGACCTCGAAGATTTTGAAAAGCAGATGCAGCGTGCCTCCGCACTGGTTGATAAGCAAGGCACCGGCGGCATACTGGTAATTACAGAAGGTGTGTTTGGCATGGCCGGCGACCAAGGTAAACTCAAAGAAATTATTGCCTTAAAAGAAAAATTCCAGTTTAGAATATTGGTAGATGATGCACATGGTTTTGGTACATTGGGTGCTACCGGCGCCGGTGCCGGCGAAGCGCAGGGCTGCCAGGATGGTATTGACCTTTATTTTTCAACCTTTGCCAAATCGATGGCTTCTATCGGTGCATTTGTGGCTGGTGATAAAGCCATTATCGATTACATCCGTTACAACATCCGCAGCCAGATATTTGCCAAAAGCCTGCCTATGCCTATTACCATTGGCAACCTCAAAAGGCTGGAGCTGCTGCGCAACCTGCCCGAAATGCGCGAAAAGCTGTGGCACAATGCACTGACCTTGCAAGCCGGATTGAAAGAGCGCGGCTTTGACATTGGCAATACCGATACCATGGTAACGCCCGTGTACATGAAAGGCGGCATTGAAGAAGCAACAGCGATGGTAATGGATATGCGCGAGAACTACGGTATTTTCTGCTCCATCGTGGTGTACCCGGTAATTCCGAAGGGCCACATTATTTACCGGCTGATTCCTACCGCAGCCCATACCGATGCGGATATTGAAGCAACGCTGAACGCCTTTAGCGAAACAAAGAAAAAGCTGGACGAAGGGGCATATAAAGCAGAAGCCATTCCTGATATGGCGGAAAGCAGATAAGTAGAATTTTAGGCTTTGAATATTAAAAGGAAAAAGAGACGTTTTTAAAAAACGTCTCTTTTTCCTTTTGTGTTATAAAACCTTCGGTTATAACTATTTCCCTACTGGTTCAATCAAATCAAACAAATTACCATACAGGTCGGCAAACACCAGCACTTTTCCATACGGTTCAACAGCAGGTTTTCTTACAATTGTTACACCTTCTTGCAACAGGTTTTGGTAATCTCTTTCGAGGTTATCGGTATGTAAAAAAAGGAACACGCGGCCTCCGGTTTGGTTGCCCACACGGCTTCGCTGTTCATCATTCGCCGCTTTAGCCAGCAGTAAGCGGCAGCCGCTGCTGCCCGGTGGCGCTATTACTACCCAGCGTTTGGTTTCGCTCATTTTTGTGTCTTCTACAAAAGTAAAATGCAGCTTTTGGGTGTAAAAGGCAATGGCTTCGTCATAATCCTGTACCAGTAATGATATTTGTGCAAAGGTTTGTTTCATGCGCGGGTGTTTATCCGTGCAAGGTAATAGAGTTGTAGCGAAGCCGGTTTCGTTTTCAATTAAAATACTTTCAGTTACTTATATCTACGCGTTTTATTATCTTCTTTACTATTGAAATGGTAAGTAAAACAAAATTCCATCTGCTTTTACTGAAGTTTGTAATGGTTGTTTAAAATTGTTTTGTAATCTGCTGCATTGTGCAGCCAGGGAATGTGGCCGCAGTTTTTAAGTATGGTAACATTAGCTGTCGGGTATCGATTCAATACAAAGTTTTTACTCTCCTGGTATATATCTCCATCGCCATATACAATGGTTATAGTAAAGTTGGGGTGCTCTATTCTGGTTAGCAATGGATACTTTATAATCTGTGGCCTTGTTTTGTTAATGGGTTCTGCTTTAAGGTATTTAAATTCAGACTTTAGATTTGCGGTATCTACATAGTCTTCATTGTAGTTTTTCATCACTTGCGTAAACAGTCGCGCATAAGCTGCATTGCTACCCAACATACCCAGCAGGTTGTTCCATCCCATTTTTGTCCATTGCCAAAAGGTTGTCTTCGACCGGTTTAATTGCATCACTTCACTTTCTGTTTGCTTCCATTGATAACCGGTGCCTGAGCCGGGGCAACAAAGGAATAAGCTCAAAAGGTTTTCGCCATGTTTTTGAGCGTATACCTGCGCATTCAACCCGCCCCAGGAATGGCCCCATAAGTGAAATTTAGCAATGTTGTAATGTTTCCTGATGGCCTCCACATCGCTGATATAAGCCTCCATCGAGTAATCTTTACTGCGGCAGGGCGATTTTCGGGTGCCTCTTTGATGAAAAACAATCACCTGAAAATTTTCCTTTAAAATGTAGGCCACTTCTTCCAAATCGTTTGGAAAACCCGGGCCACCATGTAACAGTATGACAACTTCGCGCCCTTTATTTTCATAGAAAATGGAAAACAACTGGTCTCCATTATTATCTACCATTTCTGTTTGATAAGAATCAGGAATGTGGATGTTATTATGCGACATTACAAGTGTTGCAGCTTTGGCAGTTTTCATGTTGAATGTTCTTTACATGATTGGAAAAAGCAAAGTTGTAATGAAACTATGGCGCAGCCATTATCATTTGATAAAATCGTGTTTTACAGATAATTCTTTGCGCAACCGGCTGAAGGAAACATTTGTAATGCCCAGGTAAGAAGCAATTACGGGGTGAGACACTTCATTTTCGAGATGAGGATATTGTTTACGCATAGCCAGTAGTCGTTCTTTCGCACTATAAGACCGGAATGCCACATCCAACTGCAATGCCGTAGAAAGTTCTTTTTCAACCACCCGCTGTCCAAAGCAGCGGAACTCGTAATTACGCTCTCTTAATGCGTCCATTTCGTCAACGGGTATGGCTGCCAGTATCGCAGGGGTCAAAGCCTGTATACTGAAGATGGATTTGCCTTTATTGGTTCTGGCAAAATGTGGTGTAACAACGGAGCCGGGCAGGTAAAAGCCTGTTGTTACCATGGTACCTTTTTCGGAAAGATTATAGCGGTGCAGAATGCCTTCCAGTAGTAAATATTCTTTGCTATTAGTGCTGCCTGCTTTAAAAACAATGGTGTTCTTGGGCAGTTCAATAATAGCAGCTTTTTCAATAAAATGTTTTCGCGATATAGGCGCGTTAATGTCCAGGCTTTGTAATAAGGATTCTAATACAATTGTTGTTTTATTGGAGTTAGTTGATGCATTGATTTTCCTGTTTGCCATTGCAACCATTATTTAAAATGCAAGAAAGCGGCACTGCGGATAAAGTTAATGATTACTGAAAATTACATCAACTGGTATTATTAATAAACCTCTGTTTTTCCTTTTTACACTTAAAAGAAAAAACAGAGGTTTTAGCCAAACGAAAAGCCGGCTCATGACAAGCCGGCTTTTCCATTTATGATGAGCAAGAATATTAACGCGCCAGGTTTAGCGGGTATTGGTAAATACCATCATAACCCGGATAAATCCCCTCTAGTCTTATAGAGCCGGTAGCATTGGCCAGCGCTTTCGACAGGTCGTCCATGCTGGTAATGTCGGTGCCGTTTACCGAGGTAATAATAAAACCGGGCTGCATACGCGTACGGCCTATGGGTCCACCTTCGGTAATTTTACCTACTACTACGCCACCTTCCACACCATACTGGCGGGCTTTGCTGCCTTCCAGGTTGCTGAGCTCGGCACCCAGGGTAGAGCTGATGTTAGTAGTGGCAATATCAGCAATGATCTCGGTTTTCTTTTTCAGCGTCACGGTAGTGTTCGCCTCTTTTCCATTGCGGATGTAAGAAATGGGAACTTTATCGCCAGGACGGAAAGAAGCCAGCTGCGCACTCATCTGCAAACCAGAAGTAACGGTTTGATTATTTACTTTGGTAATAACATCGCCTTTGCGGATGCCGGCTGCATACGCACCGCCATCGTTCGATACATCAGACACATACACACCATTGGTGTTGGTAGGAATGCCCAGGCTTTTCACCTGGTCTTCGCTCATTTCATCAGTAGTGTAGTAGCTGATGCCCAGGTAGCCGCGCTGCACGTCGCCATAGCGCACAATGTCGTCAACAATCTTTTTTACAATGTTGATGGGTATGGCAAACGAATAACCGGCATAAGTACCGTTGGGCGCCAAAATAGCGGAGTTGATACCAATCAGTTCGCCGGCGGTGTTAATGAGCGCACCACCACTGTTGCCCTGGTTTACCGCTGCGTCGGTTTGAATAAAAGATTCAACCGGGCTTTCGTTGGCAGCAGTCTGCCTGCGGTTGATGCCGATACTGCGGCCGGTAGCCGAAACAATACCTGCTGTAACCGTAGTTTCCAACGATAGCGGGTAGCCTACTGCCAGCACCCACTGGCCCAGCTGTACACTATTAGTGTTGCCATATACTAAAAACGGAAACTTATTGCCGTCAATCTTCAATACAGCAAGGTCGGAGCTGGGGTCGCGGCCAATCAGGCGTGCCTTGTACGATTTTTTGTTGTTCAGCGTCACGGTTATTTCTTCAGCCACACCACTGCGGCCGTTGGAGATGACGTGGTTGTTGGTAACAATGTAGCCATCTTCGCTGATGAGTACACCGCTGCCGGAGGCGCGCTGCTCAGGCACTACATTGGGGCCGTAGCCAAACAGGTCGTCAAAAAAATCATCAAAAGTACCGCGCTGGCGCTGTGGCACATTGTTCGTTTGCTGTCGGGCGGGAATACGGGTTTTAATGTGCACTACGGCAGGTACGGCTGCGTTAGCAGCTTTTGTTAAATCTGGTGCTTCTGTCGCATTGTCTTTACCGTCAAAAAAACCTGCATAATTTACAGGCATTCCATTCTCGGCACTGCCAATAACAACAGGGTCCTTATCAATGAATTTTTCGTAAGCCCAAACGCTGCCTACAGCGGTAGCAGCGCTAATGCCTACAATGGTTAAAATCTGTTTTAATTTCATAAGTATTTAAATTGAGTCCTTTAATTATATACTGTCAAATTACGTGCCCTTACCAAAACAAAATAAACCAAATAAAGTTTGAATTTAAAACCGCTGAGCCAGTTTAACAAAATATTACTAAGGTCTTCGTAGATCGTTAACTTAAGGCGTTGCCTATAAATTATTTAAGAACTGCATGGTATCCACACCGTCGGCAAAGTCTCGCAGCTGCGGGGTTTGCGCCTGTCCAAACGGTGTGAAGCCCTTGCCTACAACGCATTGCAGCGTCTCCATCTTTTGCAGATTTTGTTGCACATCTTTTACATCATCATAGTATTGAAAATGCAGCTGGCTGATGGGCGAAAACGGCGAAGCTTCTTCTACCAGCAGTGTGCTGCCATTGGTCATGTAGTAGCGGTGGTTTAAGATGTGCATGGCCAGGTTATAATCGTAATTATTTTTGTACTTGTGATGGTTGATGAAATCGCTGTACTTATCAAAAGAAGCAAGCAGCGGAATAAAATCATAGCCGCGCGGTACAAACAGTTGCGTTACATTTCTGCAGCCGAGGCCAAAGTATAGGTGAATATCGTCGGACAAGGCTTCCAGTTCTTCTTTACTTTCATCTCCGGTTAAAATGGCTACCGAAGTGCGGTTGCGGCGGATGATGCTGGGGTAGTTCTGAAAATAATAATCGAAGTAACGCCCTGTGTTGTTGCCTCCGGTGGCAATGTAGGCATCGCAGCCTTTGAGCAGGGGCTGAAACTGCAGGTAAACTTCGGCATCCGCATTCCATTCAATCATTTTGGCTACCAATTGCCGTATCAGTGTATCATCTTTTGCTGAAGGCTTTATGATTGCGTAGTGGCCGCTCAAAAAAGTGCACAGTACATCATGAAAACCCACCAGCGGAATGTTGCCGGCTAAAACCAGTCCTACTTTTTTAGGTTCGGCTCTTTCATTGGGCACGCTGTATTGATGCGCCAACTGTTGTAATTTCTCAGGCTGCAAATAATTGTCGACAATATTTTTTACGGCCAGTTGTATAAAGTCAGGGATAAACCAGTTGTTCTCCGCATGAGCCTTGCGCTGCGCCCGCTGCCAGCTTTCCTCGTCACTCAGCATATATGGCCCCAGTTGCGACAGCAGATTTATTCGTTGTTGTAATTGCATCATTTTTGTTTATTGTTTTTCCGCACTTTTAAAATTGCCGCCAAATGGCTAATTTTAGTTTTCAGCGGTAATGTGGCATTCAGGAATTATTTTTGTTTTGCAAAAGTAAACTAACACAACACAAACATAAATTATGGCTATTAAGATAACAGATGAATGTATTAATTGCGGCGCTTGCGAACCCGAGTGCCCCAATACGGCTATTTACGAAGGCGGGGTAGAGTGGAGCATTGCCGATGGCACCAGCTTAAAGAGCGGCGAATACACACTGGTAGACGGCACAACAGTTTCTGCCGAGCAGCGCAACGCACCCATTGCAGTAGATACCTATTATATTGTGCCCAGCAAATGCACCGAGTGCCAGGGCTTTCACGAAGAGCCGCAGTGCGCGGCCGTTTGCCCGGTTGATTGCTGCGTACCCGACGAAATGTACCGCGAAACGGTAGAGGAACTATTGGGTAAAAAAGAAAGATTGCACATTTAATATTTTGACGTAACTTAACGTTACAAACCATCAGGCAGGCAACTGCCTTAATAAACAGGTGATATTTCCTGTGTAAGAGGTGAAGGGTAGTCAGAATCCTTCACCTTTCTTATTTTAAGCTAAGAGGTAAAGGAGAGGAGGGTTAAAAGGAAAAAGAGACGTTTTGGGAAAGTTGACCAGTTGACCAGTTGATAAGTTAAAAGGAAAATCAGACGTTTTTTGTTGGATTAATATATTGACAGTTGACCATTCACCATTGACAAAAGGAAAAACAGACGTTTTAGTTTTCTTTTAAAAAAAACAGGTTAATTGCATTTAGCCAAAAGGATTAATTTCAAAGCCACATTTTAAACAAAAGATGAAGAAAAAAATTGCACTCGTAACAGGCGGGTTTTCCGGCGAAGCACAAATATCCTACAAGTCAGCTACTACCATTTACAACCATTTAGACAAAGCGCTTTACGACGTTTATAAAATCGACATCAGCCCCGAAGGCTGGGTGTATGAAGATGAAGACGGCAAAAAATCGGCGATCGATAAAAACGATTTCAGTATAAATGTAGGCGCGCAAAAAGTTCGGTTCGATGCTGTGTTTATGGGCATGCACGGCACCCCCGGCGAGGACGGCAAGCTGCAAGGTTATTTTGACCTGCTGAACATTCCTTACACCTGCTGCAACGCTGCCACATCGGCCATTACCTTTAATAAAAGATATACAGTGGCCGTGGCCTCCATGGCCGGCATTAACGTGGCGCAGTCGGTGCACCTTTTCAAACATACCGGCTATGATGTTCAACAGATCTTAGCCACATTGAAACTGCCTTATTTTGTAAAGCCTAATAACGGCGGTTCCTCCATAGGCATGAGCAAAGTAACCAAGGAAGACCAACTCGAAGAGGCGCTGCAAAAAGCTTTTGCCGAAGACGAGCAGGTGCTGGTGGAAGAAATGATACAAGGCCGCGAATTTACCGTTGGTGTTTACAAGTCAAAAGGGAAAATACACGTGCTGCCCATGACGGAAGTAACGGCACACAACGAATTTTTTGATTTTGAAGCGAAGTATGGAGGCAAATCATCTGAAGTAACACCCGCGCAAATGGACGAAAGCTGGCACCAAAAGATAGAGGCAGCTGCGCAAAAAATATATGCCGTGTTCGACTGCCGCGGCGTGGTGCGCATTGATTTTATTTACAACGAAGAGCGCGATGCGCCTTACATGCTTGAGATCAACACCATACCGGGACAAAGCGATGCCTCCATTATTCCGCAACAAGTGGCGGCCGCCGGCGGCAACCTCAAAGATTTTTACAGCAGCCTGCTGCAGGAGGTGTTAAAAAGTTAATCTGCGAAGGCGCCCATCGAACTTTACTTATATTGCAGCGCAAAAAATTAAACGCATCCATTGAAAAAATTTATCAGAAAACATATTACGCGCAAGCCCCTATGGTTTAACATACTGGTGGCGCTGGGCATTGTTTTTTTGCTGGGTTTCCTTTTTGTTACTTCGCTCAACTGGATCACGCAGCACGGTGTGGCCCGCTCTGTACCGGCCGTTACCGGCAAAACACTGGCCGATGTGGAAACGCTGCTGGAGAAAGAAGGCTTTGAACTGGTAATACAGGATTCGGTCTACTACGACTCGCTGCCGCCCTCTGTAATTATAAAGCAGGTACCCGAGCCCGATGCCGTGGTAAAAGTGAACCGAACGGTGTATGTAACCATCAATCGCTTTGTACCGCCCGATATTGACATGCCTAACCTGGTAGGTTTTAGCTACCGTAATGCCGAGCAGGTGCTGGGCAACCTGGGCCTTATTTTAGGCGATACCACCTTGCGGCCTGACTTTGCCAAAGGCTCGGTGCTGGAGCAGCAATACAATGGCATTAAAATAGAACCGGGGACTAAAATAAAAGTTGGCTCACGCGTAAGCCTGGTAATAGGGGCCGGCATTGGTGCTGAGGATATGCCCGTGCCCAAGCTGGTTGGTTTAACTTTTGCAGAAGCTAGAATACTGATGGAAGCCAATGGCCTTATACTAGGCCCTGTGATTCCAAGTCCGCTGGTGCGCGATAATGAAAATGCCTATGTAGTGCGCCAAAGCCCCGAACCTAAAAATGAAGATGGGAAATCGTTCCGCATCAGGCCCGGGCAAATGATTGACCTTTGGCTGGATGTAGAGCCGCCGGCGGTAGATTCTACAAAGCAAAGCAACAATGCACCACCACCTGTTAACGAAGAAAACGAATACTAAGATGAAGAATATAACCGTAGAAGAACTGAAACAGAAACTAGACAGCGGCGAAAAGATCAACCTGATTGACTGCCGCGAGCCGCACGAGTATGAAGAAGCCAACCTGGGCGGACAACTGGTGCCGCTGGGTAAAATACAAACCATGCAGATTGATGATCTGGAGCACCTTAAAGATGAAGAAGTGATTGTGCACTGCCGCAGCGGCAAACGCAAGATCGG
>CBDTUH010000077.1:0-12021 GCA_965363375.1 uncultured bacterium | reverse complement strand
ATCATAGGGATCTTGGAGATCTCCTGAAGATACTTTTCTACCGCTTGCGAATCCCTGTTGGTAATCTGGGTAGCAATTTTGAGTTGCCTCATAATTTGTGTACGTTATTTAGTAAATGAACAAATGTTTGTGTGTTTCCGGATGCAGGCAATCGCAAATTGTGTAGATCATACTTATTGGAACTGTCTGCAAAGGTAAATCGCAAAGTGTTAACTTCATAATTGTTTGCGACAAATTATTAGCTGCAAAAACTATACTACAATCTGAAATAACTACCAAATAAAGGTTAAGTCAATCAAAAGATTTATCAACGGTTTTTAACAGTTATTCACACTTTTTGTTTGCGGGCCTTGTTTCTGCGCAGCAGTATCAGCCATAAAACAATGCCTGCGATTACCAGTCCGGAGGAGATAATTTCCGCTTGTGTGGGTTGCATACCCAGAAAGTCCATTTTGTTGTTTACCCTTATTTTTTCAATCAAAAAGCGCTCTATACCATTCAGTATCAGGTACAAGGCAAATAGGGCACCGAAGGGACGGATTCTTTTGCGCAATACCCACAGTACGCCAAACAAGGCCGTTCCCATTACTGTTTCGTAAAAAGCGGTGGGATAAACGGGCTGAGGCAATTCCATACAATACCTGCCTTCGCAACCGGCAATGGGTACCCCCACTTCGTTTACATTATGCGGAAAGGTATAGCTCCACATCCAGTCGGGCAGCCAGCTGATGGGGTTGGGTGCCGTGTTGACAATGCCCCAGTCGCCGTCGCCGGCAACCTGACACCCAATTCTGCCAATGGCATAAGCTATCATTAGTGGTGGCGCAATGGCATCAGCCAGGTGCACCAGCGGCATTTTATGCTTGCGTGCATATATAACAATAGCAATAGTAGCGCAGATTAGTCCACCGTAAAAAGTAAGTCCCGATGGTGAAAAAAGATAAGCGGCAGGATTTTGTACAAAACCGCTCCAGTTTTCAAAAATATCGAACAGCTTGGCGCCAACAAGTCCGAAAATAAGAGCCAGTACGGTAATTTCTCCTACCCGATCGTGCGGCCAGATACGTACTTTACGCTTTTCTGGCTTTTGCAGCTGCTGTTTTTTGCGTTCCCAGTATTTAAGCCCGGCAAATACCAGCCCCAGCCCTATGCCCAGCGGCCAGCTGCCCATGCCTGAAAAAATAAAAGCTTGGGGATCTTGAGAGGCTTCGGGGCCTAAAAAGAAAAGTGCCAGTATTTTATAGCCCAGCAAAAAACCCAGTATAAAGTTGATGATCAGCTCGCCGGCGGTAGCAGGCTCGCCTACGGTAATTACATCTTCGGTCGGGTGCAGCAGACCTGCCTTGCTTTTGCGGCGCAGCTCTGCAGTAAGTATAGCCGCAGCCACTAAAAAGGCAAGTGCTACAAAAAAACCAAACGAGTTAACAAAACGCAGCGGTGCTATTTCTACTCCGAAAAGGTCTTTGAAGGCATAATAAAGATTAGGATACATAAGCAGCTAAAAAGTGAGAGCAATGATACCTTAAAATATTAGTAATGAATGTAAAAATGCCCTTGTTTTTTTTAAACAAGGGCATTTCTGGATGCCTTTAATTAATTGCAATACTCGTTAAAAGCAGCAATCAGGCTATGGGCGATCATTTGTGCAGGACGGCCTTCAATCTGGTGTCTTTCAATAAAATGTACCAGTTCGCCATCTTTAAAAAGGGCAATAGCGGGCGATGATGGCGGGTAAGGCATCATGTGCTGGCGCAGGGTTTGCACCGCTTCCATATCGTAGCCAGCAAAGGCGGTGGTCAGGTGGTCAGGCTTTTTGGGCGCATTGGCTACTGCCATCAGCACACCGGGGCGGGCCGTACCGGCCGAGCAACCACATACCGAATTGATCATTACCAGTGTAGTGCCTTTCTGGGCTAGTTGGGTTTCCACTTCCTGGCCGCTTAATAATTCTTTAAACCCATTTTCCGTAAGCTCTTCTTTCATGGGTTGTACTATCTCTGTTGGATACATAATTGATTTTATTTAAAGCGCAAAGGTACAAAACTGCAAATATTCCAGCCTATAGTTATTATGTAAGCAATATTGTCATTAACTGCTTATCTAATATGCCATAATGTCGCTAAAAAGAGGCTATATTTCAAAAGGTACGCCGTTTGACAAGAAAGAAGCGTAATCAAAACGTATAAAAACTCTTTTAAATTTTATAACTATGACACTGGTAAAATTGAAGCAGAAACCTTTTGAACAAAATTTTAACAACTGGATGGATGACTTTTTTAAGCCGTTTTCATCTATATATAAAGAAAACAACATAAACCCGGCTATGAAAAGCATAATTCCGGTAAATGTTACAGAAAAAGAAAGCGGCTACGAATTGCAGGTGGTGGCACCAGGTTTTGAAAAAGAAGCATTTGACATAAAGCTGGAAGAGTCCTTGCTGACCATTTCGGCCCAGATGAAAAAAGAAGAGGTTGAAAATAGTGGCAAGCAGTTGCGAAGCGAGTACAGCTTCAAGTCGTTTAAACGTTCTTTTACATTGGATGAAAAAATTGATGCGGAAAACATAGCCGCCGAATATAAAAATGGGGTGCTAACATTAAACCTTCCCCGCAAAGCAGAAGTCAAAGCTCCTGTAAAAAATATTACCATTCAGTAATGCTGTGTGGTTGAAAAATTTCTCATAAGCAGTTGGTTTTGGTTTATAAACCCTTCGTTTCCACGAAGGGTTTCTTTATTTATTAAGTAATATTGCACATCTATAATCGTTATCCTGTTCTGATGAAAAGATTGATCTTCCCTTTTTTGTTGCTTTTTATTTTGTTGAATTCGCATGCACAGGTTACAGATACCACTGTTTACCGGGACACTATTCCCATAAACAGAGATACCATTCCCTTACATGTGGACACCATTCCGGCGCCGGAAGTTTATAAAGACACATCACTGCGGATCATCAACCTCAACCCGTTTTTTACCCTGCATGTAGACTCCTCGCTGGTGTACCAATTGCAGATCAACAAAAACCCGGAAAATTATTTTTGGTACCTGCGCAACTCGCCCGTAGGACTGCGTATTCATAAAGACAATGGCATACTTACCTTTAGCGCCAACAAATCGCTTTTCCTTTCGGGCCGGTTAAAATACGATGTAAATTACCGGGTAAACCTGGGTGTGCAAAACCTGTTGAACCCGACTGAAAAAATTGACACTTCTTTTTCTATTGTTTTTTACAATACCGAGATCATTCCATCGCGTGTGCGGCCTACTATGAGCGGTACCGTGTGGGTAAACGAAGGCGAGCCGCTTAACTTTAATGTGCTGTGCGAAACCGGCTCCTTTCCTATTGAAAATATTCTCACTTTGCCCAACCATTCTATCGATAATTACACCTCAGTTCAAAAATGCGGCGATGTATTTCGCTGGACGCCGCCGTTTGATTTTGTAAAAGAAGGCGTAGATTCCGGTAGAGTAAAAATTGTGTTGCTTTCATTTGTTGGTACTACCAAGTTCAACCAGAAAGATACCGCTACGCTGCGTGTAATTGTGCGCGATGCGCTGAACTACCCGCTGGCTAAAGAAGAATACAACCAGGTGTTGAGTAATATGCAACGCTATATCGTGCAGTTAAAAATTACCTTTTTGCAACTGGAACGCAAACTGCGTAAAACCAAAGGCGCCCGTACAACTTTTGATTTAACGTCTGCAACTACTTCGCTAACAGGAACGATACTTACAACCAGCAGTGATGAAACCCTGCAGAAAAATGGTAAAGTATTACCAAGCGTTGGTTTGGCCCTTGTACCTATCAAAGAAGCTGCTGTGCCTAACCGCGGCGTGGATCAAAACCAGGCCACCCTGCTACGCGCCTCTATAAAACGCCTGGAATATATTATTTACGACAACCAATTGCTGGGCGAACGCGACTGGGACATTTCAAGAAAAACAAACAAGCTGCGTGATGAATTAAAACAGGTGCAGATGCAGTTAATTGATGTTCCCATGGAAATATCCAATGACTATTCGCCTGAAGAAGTGGATCGCATTTTCAACTCCAAAAGAATCAATAAAAAATACCGCCTGAAGAGTTAACGGTCTCATAACAATTTACAAAATCAAAAGGGTTTTCAAACGTTTGAAAACCCTTTTGATTTTGTAAGAATTTAAAAGGAAAAAGAGACGTTTCGCTATTTGGTTGCACTATTCACAATTCACAATTCACAAAAGGAAAAACAGACGTTTGTAAAAAATCCGATTAATCCATTTTAATCCTGCTAATCCGCGGTTACAGGCAGCCTTCCTTTCTTCTGGTATCAATAATGTACTGAATCTTCCATTCGCCGCTGTAGCGCACCAGCTGAAACGAATTAACACCGCAATGGCTGAATTTTTCGCCTACGTAAAACTGGTAAGGGGTCCACACGGTAGCCAGGTCACCGTCAATTTTGATACTGTTAAAAGTAATCCGCTCATCGTACACCTCATCATGCGGCTGCGTTACCGCTGTTATAAACCTGGCTATATCTTCGGAACGCACTACGGTTTGTCCCTCTTTGTTTTTACCAATGGTTTGCAGCATTGCGTTGGGCGCCAGCGATGTTTTTATCATGTTGCTGTCTGAGCGGCGCATGCCTTCAAAAAACTGCAGTATGGCGGCCTTGGCCTTTTCCTCGTCAGACTGAGCATAAGTGGTTAAGCTGCACATTGTTAAGATTATAAAAAAATACTTCATATAGGGTTTCTTTAAGACTTTTTGGTGGTGAAATTGCGTCTATAAGGTAACATTTTAAAACAAATGCAAATGAAACGTTTTCCTTTTTTATCAGCGGCTTTAATTGCCGTTTTGGCGGTGGTGGCCGTTGGTTGCACAGTACCGTACGAAACCGCCGGTGGTGGTTACTACGAAGACCGCGCAGACCGTGGTGGCTACTATGGCAGCCCCTATGGCAGTAATGTGATTGTGGTGGAGCGCGACCCTTACACCGGGCGTTATTACCAGGTGAGCCCTTATGGTAGCTATGGCTACGGGACAGGTGGCGGCCGCTATTACGACCCGCGCTACAACAACCCGCGTTATAACAACAATCACAATGTAAACCGTGGCACCCGTTACAACAATGTACGCAATGGCGGTGCCTATCGTAACAACGATGCGCAAAGACAACAGCAGGCGCAGCAGCGCGAACAGCAAAGACAGTCAGATGTTAGACAAATGGAAAGCACTAAAGAATCCATTTTAGGTAAAAAGAAAGATTAAAAGGAAAAAGGAACGTTATATAAAAAAAGGTCCCGCCGTGTGGCGGGACTTTTTTATTTGATATAGCCTAGTATTTTAAGCATGCTTTGCGCTGATTGTTCCTTGGCATAAACCCAATCTACCAGCTTGCCGTTTTTATCGTGCTCCACAATAATATGCTTGGGCGATGGTATGAGGCAGTGTTTGATACCTCCATAACCGCTGATCTGATCCTGGTAGGCGCCAGTATGGAAAAAACCCACGTAAAGCGGCTCGTTCCCGGTGTTGGCCTTGGGCAGAAATACTTCGTTGATATGCTCTTCGGAGTCGTAATAATCGTGGCTGTCGCAGGTAATGCCGCCTAATACAACCCTTTGGTACTCCTCTTCCCATTTATTAATGGGCAGCATCAAAAATCGTTCACCAATACCCCAGGTGTCGGGTAATGTAGTGATAAAAGAAGAATCGATCATGTACCATATTTCACGCTCGTTCTGTGTTTTCTGACCAATTACACTGTAGATGTGCGCCATGCTTTCGCCAACAGTATAGGAACCAAACTCTGTATACAGGTTGGGCATGGGCACTTTTGCTTTTTTGCAGGCACTTTTAATGTTGCCCACAATTTCATTGATCATAAACTGGTAGTCGTACTCAAAACCCAGCGAGTGCTTTATGGGGAAACCACCACCGATGTTGATGCTGTCCAGCTCCGGACAGATCTTTTTTAACTGGCAATACAGGTTAATAATCTTATTCAGCTCTGACCAGTAATAAATATCGTCTTTAATGCCTTTGTTCAAAAAAACGTGCAGCATTTTCAGCTGAAACTTATCTTCGTTGCCTTCAATTTCATCTACATAAAACTCCAGAATATCTTTGGCGCGAATACCCAGGCGCGAGGTATAGAACGGGAATGTGGGCTCTTCTTCCGCCGCTACCCTAATGCCTACTTTAAAAGGACCTTTTACTGATTTTTTGTAGGCGTTCAGTTCCTCTTTATTATCCAGTACCGGCACCACGTTTTTAAATCCTGTATTTATCAGGTTGGCAATGCGGCGGGTATAGCCTTTTTGCTTAAAGCCATTGCAGATGATCTGAATGTCTTTAGTAATCTTCTTCTTTTCGTATAGCTTTTTAATAATTTCTATATCGTAGGCGTACGAAGTTTCCAGGTGAATGCCGTGTTGCAGCGCTTCTTCTACCACAAAAGAAAAATGAGAGCTTTTGGTGCAATAGCAGTAATAATACTGCCCTTCGTACTTATGCTTTTTAAAAGCGTTGGCAAACATCTGCTTGGCTTTGTTAATCTGCATGCCTATTTTGGGCAGGTATGTCAGCTTCATAGGCGTGCCGTACTTGTCAATAAGGGCTTTAATATCCAGGCCGTTAAACTGCAGGTAACCATCTTTTACTTCTAATCCTTCCTGAGGAAAATTAAAGGTTTGGTCTACAAGGCTGTGGTAGGTATTGTTCATTGAAATAATAAAGGGTTGTTCAGTGAACAGAGATTGTTTTAAAAATTAGTTACAAATGTACCTTTTAGATATATACAAAAAAGAAGCCGTCCTGTAAAAAATACAGGACGGCTGCTATATTGTGAACTTGATGTTCATTATTTTACCTGGGCTACCAGTGCTTTGAACGACTCGGGGTTGTTCATAGCCAGGTCGGCCAGCACTTTACGATCCAGCTCAATGCCTTTTTTGCTCAGCAGGTTAATGAACTGGCTGTAGGTTAAACCTTCAGCGCGAACGGCAGCGTTGATACGTGCAATCCACAGGCGGCGGTATTCTCTTTTCTTCAGTTTACGACCTACATACATGTAAGTCATACCTTTTTCTACAACGTTTTTGGCAACGGTATATACGTTTTTACGCTTGCCATAAAAGCCTTTGGCTTGTTTTAAAATTCTTTTGCGGCGTGCTTTAGAAGCAACTGCATTTACGGAACGTGGCATATCTAAATGAGTTTAATGTTTAGAGTTGAGTGTTTTGAAATTACTTTAAACGCAGTAAGCGCATTACAAAGTCCATGTGAGATTTTGCAACAACGCCGTCTTTAGATAAGGCACGTTTACGTTTTTTAGATTTTTTTGTCAGGATGTGACGTTTGTACGACTTCTGGTGCGTGATCTTTCCGGTGCCGGTTACTTTGAAACGCTTTTTGGCACTGGAGTTTGTTTTAACCTTAGGCATTGTATTGAATGCTATTAAAATTACACCCTTGAGGCGACCTCCACCGGGAAGTACTTATGGGGCCTCTTCAGGCAATATCCGTTTTTAACGGAGCGCAAAGGTAATTAAAAATGAAGAATGTAGAATGAAAAATGCAGAATTATTGTTAAGCAGACGTTGAAATTGGCTCAAAAAACGTCTCTTTTTCCTTTTTAACTCACTTATATACCCAGTTCGGTCCGCAGCTTTTTGGTGAGTTTGGCTTTTACCAGGTTATAGCTTTGGGTAATGTAGGCTTGCCATTCGGTTTTACTAAACTGTGTTGCGCTGCTAACCTGTACCCATTGTGCGCGGGCCATGTATGGCGCGGGAATAATACCGGGCTGGTTACAAAGTTCTTCAAAATTTTCGGCCGGCACTTTAAAAGAAACTTTGAAAGGTCCATCCAGCGCGGCCACGCAAAACATTTTGCCGCCAACCGAAAAGCACAAGTCGTTATCCCACTTTACATCTTCTGTTATAACCGGCAGGCCCAGGCAAAATTCCCTTAACTGATCATTGTTCATATTTATAGAATTGAAGGAAAGGTAAAACGTCTGTTTTTTCTTTTAAATTTTTTGTGGCAAAAATTCTTGTTCCGGTTCCGTTTTTTTCCATTTGCATTTTCATTTTTAGATTTTCAAAACGTCTCTTTTTCCTTTTAAATTAATCCTCTATTCTCTTTTTTTAAAACGTTTCCATTTGCTTTCAGCACCTTTGCAAAAACCTCCCAACACCAGCACATGAAACCTCTTATTTTCCTTTTGATTTTTGCTATACTGGCCGCCTGCAATGCGCCCGATATAAAAAAGCTGGATGGCAAAGTAGTAAAGGTGGCCGATGGCGATACTTTTACTCTATTGGATAACAACAACCAACAGGTGCGCGTGCGACTGCATGGTATAGATGCGCCCGAACGCGGTCAGGATTTTGGAAATGTTTCGAGGGAAAAATTAAACAACCTAGTTTTTGGAAAAGAAGTAATTATTGAAGAAATGGATGTGGACCGTTATGGCCGCACCGTTGCCATTGTGTTTACGCAGGATGGTGTTTGCGTAAATGAAATGATGCTGAAAGAAGGCCTTGCCTGGCATTATAAAGAATATGATGATAATGAAGATTGGGCAAAACTGGAGCGCGAGGCCAAAAGGGAAAAGCGGGGTTTATGGCGCCTGAGCAAAGCCGTAGCCCCCTGGCAATGGCGAAAAGATAAAAGAGCACCCACAAAAAAAGCAGCCTGATGGCTGCTTTATATTTTTATCGAAACCGATTTTATTTTTTGTTTTTACCGGCACCTTTTGGCGTAAAGATGGCCAGCATGCGCTTACCTTCCAGCTTGGGCATACTTTCCAGCGTACCAAATTCGGCCAGGCGCTCGGCAAACTTTAACAGCAACAGCTCGCCACGGTCTTTAAACTGGATGGCGCGGCCTTTGAACTGTACGTAAGCTTTAACCTTGTTGCCTTCTTTCAGAAAACTTTCGGCGTGTTTCGATTTAAAGTCAAAGTCGTGATCGTCGGTGTTGGGCGTAAAACGGATCTCTTTCATTTCCGTTGTTTTCGCCTTGGCCTTCATCTCCTTGTCTTTCTTCTTCTTATCGTACAAAAACTTATTGTAGTCGATGATTTTACAAACCGGCGGGTCGGCCTGCGGAGAAATTTCAACCAGGTCCAGCTCCTGCTCCTGGGCAATCTTTAAAGCTTCCTGCGTAGAGTAAATGCCTACGGTAACGTTGTCGCCTACCAGGCGCACCTGCGGAACTCTGATAAAATGATTGATACGATGCTCGGGCTCTTTGCGTGGTACAAAACGGCCACGGAAGCCACCTCTGTTGAATCCTCCTTTACTTGGTAATGCCATAAGTTTTTGTCCGTAGCGTGAAGCCGGCAGTCAGCACGCCTTTGGATCGCTTGATTTTATTTTACAGTTACTGCCGAATGTTGCAGGCTTTTTTTTAAAAGGGAAAACAGACATTTTTCCTTTTTTAGCTTTTAACCTGCGCTAAGCTTTTTAAAATTATAATTATCTGGCGAGATAAAAACGTTTTCTTTTTGTTTTACCTCCGTTTGTTTAACATATTTAGCTGCGCGACTCAATTTCAGCTTTTATCTGTGCTACAAATTCATCCGCATCCATAGCACCCTGGTCGCCCTTACCTTGTTTACGTACCGACACTTTACCTTCTGCTGCTTCTTTCTCCCCTATCACAATCATGTACGGCACTTTCAGCAACTCTGTATCCCTAATTTTCTTGCCAATTTTTTCGTTGCGGTCGTCAATCGAGGCACGAATATCCAATTTTTTCAATTTATCAAGGATAGTTTTCGAATAATCAGCAAACTTATCCGAGATGGGCAGAATTTTTACCTGCACCGGTGCCAGCCAGGTAGGCAGCTTGCCGGCATAGTGCTCCAGCAAAAAGCCAATGAACCTTTCGTGCGTGCCCAGCGGTGCGCGGTGAATAATGAGCGGTGTTTCCGAAGTGTTGTCTTCGGTAGTGTATTGCAGCTTGAAGCTGCGGCCCTGCGAAAAGTCAACCTGGTTGGTAGCCAGTGTAAACTCCCTGCCGATCACGCTGTAGATCTGCACATCAATTTTAGGTCCGTAAAAGGCCGCTTCGTCCTGCACCTCTATATAAGGAATGCCGCTTTCAATTAAAACTTGACGCACCATTTCTTCGGTTTCCTTCCACAGCTCGGGCTCGTTCACATATTTTATACCCAGCTTTTCGGGCGAATGCAGGCTCAGGCGCATTACATATTTATCTACCCCAAATATTTTAAAATATTTGAGGTACATGTTGTTCACCGCACGAAACTCGTCGGCAAACTGCTGCTTGGTGCAATAGATGTGCGCATCGTTCATATGCAGGCAGCGCACACGCATAAGGCCAAACAGTTCCCCACTTTGTTCGTAGCGGTACACGGTTCCATATTCGGCAATGCGGTAAGGCAGGTCGCGGTAGCTTTTTGGCAAAGCTGCAAACACCTTGTGATGGTGCGGGCAGTTCATGGCGCGCAGGTAATATTTTTCGCCTTCCATTTCCATAGGCGGGTACATACTGTCGGCATAGTACGGCAGGTGACCGCTGGTGAGATACATGCTTTCTTTAGCTATGTGCGGCGTTACCACGCGGTGGTAGCCGGCTTCGTTCTCGGTTTCCTTTGCCAGCTTTTCCAGTTCTTCAATGATTACAGTTCCATTGGGCAGCCACATAATAAGACCGGGGCCCACATCATCGTCCATTGTATAAATGCTCAACTCGCGGCCCAACTTGCGGTGATCACGCTTTTTGGCTTCTTCCAGCATTTGCAGGTACTCATCCAATTGCTTGGCAGAAGGAAATGTAACACCGTAAATGCGTGTAAGCTGCTTGTTTTTTTCATCGCCTTTCCAGTATGCACCGGCAATGTTGGTCAGCTTAATGGCTTTAATAAATCCGGTGTGCGGAATATGTGGCCCGCGGCACAGGTCTGTGAAAGCACCTTGTGTATAGAAAGTTATTTCTCCATCGTACAGCCCACCCAGCAGGTCCAGTTTGTATTCATCACCTTTTTCTGTAAAGTATTGTATAGCTTCACCTTTGGAAATAGGCTTGCGTACATAAGCGTTGTTCTGTTTGGCCAGTTCGCTCATTTTAGCTTCCAGTTTGCGAAGGTCGTCTTCGGTAATGGTATGCTCGCCCATGTCCACATCATAATAAAAGCCATTTTCCACCGGCGGGCCTACCCAGAATTTTACGCCCGGAAATAGGGCTTCAATGGCTTCTGCCATCAGGTGCGCGCTGGAATGCCAAAAGGTGCTTTGGCCACCTTTGTCATCCCAGGTCAGGAATTTAACTGCTGTATCCTGGTTGATGGGGCGCGTGGCATCCCACACTTCGCCGGCCACTTCTGCTGCTAAAACTTTTCTTGCCAGTCCTTCCGAAATGGATTTGGCCACTTCCAGCGCAGTCACGCCTTCGTTGTATTGCCGCACGGCTCCATCCGGAAAAGTAATATTGATCATAATATAAAGTTCTTAAAAAGAGGAGCAAAATTAACAAACTATTGCCACAGTATAGGGCTGCTTAAAAAGGTTAATCTATAATTTCACGCTGTTATGGGATTTCGATTGCCTAAATTTCTTACTGCATTACTGCTTCTCATTTTAATTTCACCTACACAGGCTCAAGACCTGACGGGCATCTGGCGCGGTTACTTTATTACAGAAGGTGCCGACAATTATAAATTTGAGTTACAGATAGAGCAATCGCCCACCAAACGCATTACTGGTGTTTCCTACTCTTACCTGAGTACTGTTTTTTATGGTAAGGCCACACTTACCGGCTTTTACAACACCTCAGAAAAAAATGCACTCGTACAGGAAATAAAAACGGTGGAACTGCGCATGTCGGGCTCCTCTGTTGCCTGCATCATGAAGTGCAATTTTACCTATACCCGCTCTGGCAACGAAGAATTTCTGGAAGGCACCTACGAAAGTTTTTACGAGCAAACCGAAGAATTGATGGGCATAAAAAAAGGTGGCGACTGCGGCGGCGGTAAAATTTTCCTGCGCAAAGTGCCTACTTCT
>CBDTUH010000076.1:0-12065 GCA_965363375.1 uncultured bacterium | reverse complement strand
CAACTCCCGCGAAAACGCCATGGAAGAAGGCTACGCCATACCACACTACCAGAAGCTGCTGGAGGTAGCCGGAAAAGACCTAACCAACGAAACCAATAAAAAATGGGCGATTGAAGCCTATGGTTACCTGGCGGCCTACGAAACCAATACCAATAAAGCATATGCACAGGCCATCGAGTACTTTAAAAAGCTACTGGAGCTGGATCCTGAAAATGCAGATGCCGCAAAATACATCACCATATTGCAAAAGAACCTTGGCAGTGGAGATACGTCGAAAGCCAGCGAATAACAACATTGGCCGAGACACTTTTTCACCAAAAAGCCCTGCAGCTGCAGGGCTTTTTCTTTATCCGTTTTTTTGTTAAGAAGGCGATTGCAGCTGGTCTTCCAGCGCCTCGTTCAGGCGGGGCTCGGTTTCGTACACCCAGGGCGGCAGCACTTCGTCTATTATTTTCCACTGGTTGCCGCCTTCGCGCTGCATCTTAAAAATCAGGCGGTTGCCGCGGTCGTCGCTCACATCCACATGGTACAAATCGTTGCCATTGCTGGGCAGTCTTCTGAAGTTAAACTCGCGCAGGCGCGATGCCGCCTTAATAAGCCTGGTAAAATGTCTGTTGTTCATGGTTCCACTTGTGAACCCTTCCTGCACAAATTTGATGCTATATTTAGTGGAAGGCTTTATTTATTGATTATGTTTCGGCGCCAAAGGTAAGCCCCGCGGCCTTTGCAGCCCCTTTTAAAAATGTAAAGGAAAACTAAAGTTTATCACAGCTTAAAGGGATTAAGAATGCAGGCTGATACCGAAAACCCAAAACGTCTGTTTTTCCTTTTGCTAATTGCATATGGCGAAAATTCAACCAGAAGTCAAAACGCCTGTTTTTCTTTTTAAGCTTCAAATCGAAAATCAAAACGTCTCCTTTTCCTTTTAAAAGAATCGTTGCATTGTTGTTTCATGTTTCACTTCTCACGTCTCACCTTTAAGAAAACGTCTCTTTTTCCTTTTATGCACCAGCGCCATCCATGAAATAAAAAAGGGATGGCATCGCTGCCATCCCTACGGTTTTTGCTAAACCGACCTTAAACTATCGCTTTTTTATAATCACTTTTTCGATGCTGATAGTGCCGCTGTTGCGGTTGGCCACCTGCACGGTATAAAAGCCATCTGTTAATCCATCCACGGTAAGTGTGTTGCCGCTTACCGCTTTATATTGTTTTACCACGCGGCCGCTTACATCGCTTACTACCACGTCGCGCACGGAGCTGCCATCTTCAAACATCAGGTTGAACGAGCCGGTGCTGCTGGGGTTGGGGAACAGGGTGATGCGGGCGGCAGTTTCCAGTCCGCGTACGGCGCGCACCTCGCTGTATTTGCCTTTTCCATCCATATCTACTTGTAGTATGCGGTACTGTGTAATGCCTTTGCTGCCATTGGCGTCTTTAAAAGCGTATTTCAAAACTTCGCTGCTGTTGCCGCCCTGTGCTGCCGAAAATACAAAACCAATGTTCTTCCAGCTGCCATCTGTATTGCGCTGTACATGGAAGCCGCGGTTGGCCTCTTCCATTGCGGTTTCCCACTCCAGCACTACCTGGCTGTTGCTGCTGCGGGTAGCGGAGAAAGATTTGTAGGAAACGGGGAGGATAGACTGCTGTTGAAAGTCAACTGTTACTGTCGCTGCACTTGAAACCTGCCCCGTAATGGTATTGGTAACAGTATACTTAAATGAAATTCGGTAAACGCAGATCTTGTTGCTTCTGTTAATTGAGAATGTACCATCAGTATTGAAAGTAAAATCAACCATTCCAGCACCGCCGCAATTTGTTACTTCCTGGTAAGAACCGGGCACGAGTGAAAAGATCATATTTCCGATAGGCGCATCCGTAGGATTTAAATCCAAACCGCCGTTTACAGCCGGGGCTTCGTAAATAGAAGTGGTAGTAAACTCAGACGCACTTCCTAATTCACTTATCCAACGTGTTTGGCCTCCATATACATTGCCCTTGATGGTATGCAAACCATGTGTGCTTTCATCAAAATAATCGGCATTGGCAGTTGATGCTGCAGGCATTGAACAAGCATTTGTAATTTTATACAACCTTGTAAATTGGTTGCCCAAAGACGTTGTAGCAGCAGCATTGATCCAAAGGTTACGGTTTATAAATGCATAATCTTTTGAATAAGGTGTATAATCAAGCATGCTGGCAGAATACGTTCCTGAATTAGATACACTTTGACCAGTTACAGTGCGATAACCAACTTTCATATCTTCTGCTGCATTAAAAGAACCATCTCCGTTATCTACATATACATCGTATTTAACCGCTAAAGCTGAAGTTGATGAAGATATCATTTCTACACTGAATTTGTTATCAGGCAAACCATCTTTAAAGCCGCAGGTTAATGAACCTGATATTTTTAAATCTTCCGCTGGTGGCACAAAGGTCAATTCTCTTTTGAAACAATGATTATTTTGAGCATTCGGGTTTTGGCTTCCCCATACATCGCCTTTTATACTAAGATCAGTAGGGCAAGAAGTGAAAGTCTTTGTGACATTTTCTACAGAAAAACGCAACACCTGACCTGGCAAAGAAGTTACGGTTAAAGAACCAATTAGCATAGGAGTGTTGCCATGTGGATAACTACTTTGAATTACCCACTGTCCTTCGACTAACTTAACACCAACTGTACCTATAACTTTACTATTATTTAGTTCAGTTGAAGTAGGTGGTTTTTTATAATCAAACACAGGATAGTCAGTTGCCTGCCAAATGTGGGCAACAGACCACTCATATCCACCATTATTTACCTGATCCCAACCAATGTCAAAAACCATTGTACAAGAACCATTTTGACCGGGAGTTATACTTTTTACATTAAAAACAAGATTAGATATTGTACACTGCGCACTGGCACTAAAAGAAACACCCAGTAAAGCAGCAAACAGGGTAAGCGAGAGTAAAAACTTTTTCATGAACGATAGTTTAGGTTGTTTGAAAATTGTTTAAGGTATATGACGCGATAAGTCATCCGTGTTTGAAAACGGCGTTCATGGGCATGGGCATACGGCTATTAGAAGGATAGGTGGAAGCAGTGGCTTACAAAAATGGAGAATGGGGTATGCAGCTTTAAAGGGATATACGGATACAATAGTCTACTGTATGCTCAATGGCATAATACTCTAATTGATGATGATGTAAGGGAGGTTATCAGGAATTTGGTCCGGTTTGGCTTTCTGGTAGGAACGGTGGAGAGATGGTTGGTTTGTAGTGCAAGATTAAATAACAGCGACTGATTTTGCAAGCTTTCTTCAAAATATTTTTTAATAAGCTGATAAAGACTAAGATATATCTGTGCCCGATTTTGAACCTAAGCTAAATCCACCAATAGGTTAATCAAAACGTCTGTTTTCCCTTTTATACTGCCCGGTATTTTTGTTATACGATTGGTTACATATTACCCCAAATGCTTTCACAAACCCTGTCAATACCCTAAAAAGAGGCCCCGCGGCAATATAGGCACAGCCTTTGTCACTTAAAACAAAACACCAGCCCATGGCACAACATCTGAAAACCAGGTACAAGCAGGGAATGGCACACTACCATATGACAGACGAAGCCGGCTACCGCATAGCCACCCTGATGCATTACAACGGATTGGCACAAAACCGCCCGCCCGCACGCTTTATTGTAGTGGAGCCCCATATACGCTGCCAGCAACTGCTGCAGCAGCCTGCCCTGGCCGATGATATGCGCACCTGCCTCCAACAAAATGCTGCGGCCCCTGATGCCGACCCGCTATTTCCGCACCAAAAGTTTCGACACTGCCTGGTTGACTACCTGGTATAAAAATTCCCCAGCGGTTTTATTCAGCCTAGTTTTTTCAAACGTCTCTTTTTCCTTTTAAATATGTAAAGTAGGATGACTGTGCATGCCTAAAAACGTCTGTTTTTCCTTTTGGCAATTAGCAACAGGTGCCGGCTTTCAATAAAGGCGCTTCTTTATTCTTACAAATGCATTTCTTCACAGTTTAATGTAGAATTTGACTGCCGCAAATGGCAGACCTGCTTGCATTAGCAACAACTTCTGGCGTGTGGCTTAAAAAGCCATTAAAATCTTATTAGAATTGGGCGACTAGAGCCCGGTTTTTAATCGGAATCCTGTTATTTTACTGCCCTGATACAATCGGCGCTGCCCAACGTTCAGGCAGCCAACCGGTGCTGTTACCAACAGTGCCCTTATTGTGTAACCCTTTATAACCAGTTCCGGCCCTTTTTTTTGCCGGCGGTTATACCGAAGAAGCCCGGAGATGAATATGAACCTGAATGCAATTGAACATAAACACGTGGTACTGGCAGACGATGACCGGGATCATGCTTTTTTATTTGAACGCATTCTTAAAAAAGTGCACCCCAACCATAAGCTTACCATAGCCAACGATAGTAGCCTGCTGCTGCAGCTGCTGCAGGCCGAGATGCCCGACCTGCTTTTTCTGGACCTGAGAATGCCCTCCAAAAACGGCATTGAGTGCCTGAAGGAAATACGCAATACACCCGGGCTGAGCCAGCTGCCCATTATTGTATACAGCTCCTCCTCTAAAATGACGGATATACAGCGCTCGTATATGCACCAGGCCGACCTGTACATGGTAAAACCCTTTCATACCGACCACCTGCAAAATGCGCTGCAATCGGTGCTGAGCATGGACCTGAAGCATGTAGATACCCTGCGGCAGCACTACTTTATCAACAACCGCTTTGTGCCCTTTACCGCTACGGGCATTTAAAGGCAATGAAAAATGTAAAAGGAAAAAGAAATGTTTGTCTTGAACGTTAGACAATAGGCAACGGTTCTTTTAAAAGGAAAACCAGACGTTTTGAAAAGTTGAAACATCTGGATGTTTAGGGTTTAGGTGAAAAGAAAAAAGGGTTTTTTAAAACGTCTCTTTTCCTTTTTGAGAAGGCAGATATTATAATACAAAAGGGAATGGATGATGAAAACAAAACGTCTTGCTTTCCTTTTGGCTGCTCATTTTACATTTTTCATTTTGCATTTTTAATTTCTGAAAACGTCTCTTTTTCCTTTTGATCTTTTTGGCGCACATCAATTACAAACTCCTATTGCCTCGAAGGCAGCACCACCACCGTATTTACATACACGCGGCGCCCCTGCGATAGTAAAGTAGCAGCATTGATGATGTTTGTTCTGGAGTAGTAACGGTCTTCGTTGCAATCGAGGCAATTGAGCACAACGCCTATTTTTTTAAAGTCGATTTTGCCCCTGCTGGCCTCAGCCACCACACCGGGCTGCTCGCTATCCCAACCGTAAATGTCAAAAGGTTCACCATTCAGGTCGGCCAGTTCGCGAAGCGTCATGCCCGAGCGCACGCCCTGCCTCGACTGCCAGTGGTTCAGCTCTATCTGCTTGTGGTAGTTAAACGAGCTTTCGGCCCTCAGGTGTCCGCCAATCAGCATAAAGTCAATGTCTTTTTTGCCCGTTTCGTCTTTCCATATAAAAATCACCTGCCTTGCCGTGTTGGGAAAAAGCACCGAGCAACTGTTCATTTCCGTTTCCGAAAAGTAAAACATATCCTTGCGCACATTGGCTTCGCCAAACACCGCCGCCAGGTACTCGTGGGAGGTTAGCTGCAACAGGTCTTCGGCATACAGCAGTTCGGTTGGCTGCGGCAGCACCTTTTTTTCTAACACAAAACTGTACACGGCCTGGTTATTGGCTATGCGGCTACTGGTGCGGATGCAGATGGGACCCTTTTGGTACAGCGGCTCGCCATCCTGGCGCGAAAAGGTATAGCCTTCCTCCTCCAGTTGGGCGCAAAGACGGTCAAATTCCTGCTGCACCGTGGTTTGATAGGCTACAATGGCTTTATCCTGTCCATCCTGTTTGTAAATATGTTTTTGAGGCTGTTCTTCTTTTGCTTTTTTATCAAAATAAGTATACACCAGGCCTTCGGCCGTGGGCTCGGCAGCATGGCGGTATCCTTTTTTGGCTACGTAATTGCCAAACTGGCTGGTGTTGGCACTGGCCAGGTTCACCAGGTCGTCCATCGAAAAGCTTTGGGCCGTGGCGGCCTGGCAGCAAAAGGCAATAAATAAGGTAGTGTAAAGTTTCTTCATCCACACATTGTTTAAGGTTTGCAATAAAAGCTTTCTGGGTGTACCGGAAAAAATGGGAAGCATGCAGCTAAAGCCTGCCCATGCTTTCAAGCCGGTTTTTGAATCAACACCCAAAAATCAGGCTTGCCTGGCCTTTCAGAAGAAACTGGTTGTGGGTACGGATTTCCAGAAGATGGACGGATAAGTGGGGAATAACACTACTGTTGCAGCAAAGTTAATACCTGTTTTTTGTAATTCATAGCTTCAGGCGGCGGAGCGGCGCTTTTTGACCCAGTCTTTCAGCTTGTGCAGCCAGCCGTGGCTTTTACGTTTCTTTTTTTCCTCGCCTATCAAAAAACCAAAAGGTTTGAGCGCTTCAATGTTGTCGCACACAATTTTGGCGATACCCATCAGCGGAATGGCCAATATCATACCCGGAATGCCCCACAGTGCCTCACCGGCCACCAGGCCTATAATGGTAAACAGCGGGTTGATGTTGACCTCGGCACCCACCACCAACGGCTCCAGTATATAGGTTTGAAAAAACTGCACCAGCGCGTACACCACCAGTATGCCCAGCACCATGTTGAAATCGGCGCCCTGCGCCAGCGATGCGGCTACCGTAACGCCGGTGCCCGTAAGGTTGCCAATAAAAGGTACCACCTCCAGCAGGCCGCAGAGCACGGCAAAGAACAGCGCATTTTTTACCCCTACAATGCTAAAGCCAATGCCGTACATTACCCACAGCGCCATGATCATGAGGGAAAGGCCGGTAAGGTATTTTTGAGAAACCTGCTGCGCGTTGTTGACAATCTTCAGCGCCTTGGCCTCATCAGGCTCAGGCACCAGCCGCACCATAAAGCGCTTGAGGTGCGCGCGGTAGTAAATAAAAAGAAAGATATACACCAACACCAGTATAGCGTCGGTTAAAAACGAACCCAGCCCCCTTAAAAAGCCTGTTATCATGCCACTCATATTGCCGCCGGACGAAGATTGTTGCTCCTTTATGATCTGGTCTTGCTGTTGCGGCGGTATGCCCAGCTTTTGAGAAATAAAATGGCGCAGGTCGTCGAGCCGGTCGGCTAGCTGCCGCTGAATTTTGTTGGCATCATCTGCCAGGTCCGACACCTGCCAGCCGATAAAAATGCCCAGGGCTGCAAAAAAAGCTACTATTACCAGCAGCGCCATTATGGTGGCCAGCGCTTTGTTCCAGCCTTTTTCTTCCAGCCATTTTACCATAGGCAGCATCAGCATGGAAAGCAGCACTGCAAACGTAAGCGGCACCAGGAAAGGCTTGCCATATACCAATATCACCACCAGCAAAGTAATAATGAACAATACCCGAACCGCCTTTCCTAAAT
Organism: uncultured bacterium; assembly: GCA_965363375.1. Classification (GTDB taxonomy): domain Bacteria; phylum Bacteroidota; class Bacteroidia; order Chitinophagales; family Chitinophagaceae; genus Flavisolibacter. Next base: position 4,597 of record CBDTUH010000076.1, on the reverse strand, counting down.
TTTCGTACATCATATTTTTAATGGGGCTTAAAAACTTTTTTCGCGATGCTTTTTGCCTAACCAATGCTTAAATCAAAGTCAGAATACATGTGAGAAGTAAGGCGTGAAATGTGAGAAAGGAGATTCGCTTAATTTATAAAATCCTCGCCTTTGTCTCATGTCTCATCTTTCATGTCTCACTCTTCTGTCTACCTGGCTTTAAATTAATACAAACAAGACAAGTTAGCATACCGTCTGCATAAGCGGCATCAAATAATTGTACCACAAGCGTAAAGAGGGGTTTGGTACAAAGTGTGCTGATTTATGGGTAAAAGAAAAATGAACCGTTTTAGCGAAGTCATCAATGCCGATCAGCCTGTGCTGGTAGATTTTTTTGCTGAGTGGTGCGGCCCCTGCAAAATGATGGCACCCATATTAAAGCAAACGAAAGATGCCGTTGGCGACAAGGTAAAAATTATCAAAGTGGATATTGATAAAAACCCTGAAACCGCGCAGCAGTTTGGCATACAGGGCGTGCCCACGTTGATCTTGTTTAAAAAAGGCGAGGTAAAATGGCGGCAGTCGGGTGTGGTGCCGGCAGCCCAATTGATACAGGTGCTTAACGGCACTAATTAAAAGGGAAGGTGGCGCACAACAGCAGCCTTTAAAAACGGCAGCGTAGGCAGCGTGCTGATGATGCGCAGTTCCTCGGGCAGGGTGGTTTCATTGTCCAGAAAGCGGAATACCTTGGCCGCCTTGTTTTTTTGGAACAGGTGCGAAAAAATAACATCGCCGGGCAGCGTACCGTGGTGCAGTATGTGCAGCAGCACACTGTCGTAAAAATGAAAGCGGCGCCCGTGAGCTGTTTTGGCAAAAGGATGGTTATACTTTAGCAGGCTGTCAACAATAGCCGCCGTTTGCTTTTGTATAAACTGAAAGGTGTAGCCGCTGGAAGCTTTGGTTTGCCCACCGGCGGTGCCAATATTCACTACATTGCCTTCAGCAGCCGGAAAAGCGGCATTGGTCATAGGTATTACGCCCCACTCCTCTTCCAGCACTTTATAATCTTCAAGACCCCATTTTTCTTTTAAAAACGTCTGTAAAGCCTTTTGATAAGCTTCGGGCTGCAGCAGTTCTTTAGAAAAAAGCGTGTACTCTACCAGGGCCCGGTTGGGCGCAAAGGGCAGCACGTAAAAAAAAGTAGCGCCTTCCTGCTGGTTTGTTCTAAAATCCATTAAAGTGCCGGTACCTTCCTCAAAAACATCCTTTGCAGTTTCTATTACCCACCCTTTAAAATGCTGCAGCAGCCAGTATTGATGACGCTTCAGCTGCGGCCTGCTAAACATAATGGAATTGAAAACATACTTGCTTTTATACACTTTTCCGCCAGCTACCACACCTGTACCTTCCTGCTCATTGCTAAACACTTTTTCTACCGGTGCCTGCAAAAAAGTAATATTCGGCTGCTGCTTTATGATTTGTAAACAATGGTTGTAAAAATCAATTCCGCGTATGAGTTTATAGTGGTAAGGAGAAATTTCTAACCTTTTAGAAAGGGAACAGGAATGAAACCATAATTTGTTCCATCGTTTATATACGATAGACTCGAAAGCGCCGCTGCCTGCTTCCCAAAAGCACCAGGTGCGGTCGTTACTGTTTTTAAGTTCTTTATCTACCAGGAGTACCTTTTTATCCTTAAACTTTCCGCTTTCAATAAGGCGCACCAACAAACTTAAACCTGCACAGCCAGCACCTGTTACCACGTAGTCGAACGACTCATTTTCCTCATTCGCTCTCGGGTGCATACGCCACTTTTTTGCCAGCCATCAGTTGCTTATCGCGCCGCACTTTCTGCCAGTATTTCCTGTGAACGTACAGCATGCCAAAGCTTTCGCCATCGTGCTTGTCTAAATATTTATGGTGCATTTTATGCGCCCAGCGAATGGCGCGCACATAGGTATTTTTGCTGCGGCTAAACCATTTAAAGCGCTGGTGAATGATGACATCGTGCACCAGAAAATAAGCCATACCATACAGCATAATGCCAAAGCCTATGGCCTGGCTCCACCACACGCCATTTAATGTGCCGTTTAAAATGAGGAGTATACTGGGCACGGCAAAAATGACAAAGAACCAATCGTTCTTTTCAAAAAAGCCGGGCTCTTTCTGATGATGGTCGCGGTGGAGCACCCACAAAAAACCATGCATAATATATTTGTGCGTAAGCCAGGTAATGCCTTCCATGGCTACAAAAGTGCCCAGCAAAACCAGTATATAATAAAGTACAATCATAAATTAAACGTTTGTAGCCCGGTACTGCTGCTGCTGCCATTTTTCGATAGTGGGAAAAGCCAGTCGGAACCAGGTAGTAAAAAGTTGCGGTGTTTTTTCAATTTCCGCTTTTATATCACTCATGCTTTGGTAGCGCACGGCGGCCACTTCATCCTTATTAAAATTAATTTCTTTTTCGTAGGTGCCGGCAAACACATGGTCAAACTCATGCTCCACCAAACCATTCTCTACATCGGCCCGGTAGGTGAAAGAAAAAATGGATTGCAGGGGTACGGCAAAGCCCAACTCCTCCTGCAGGCGGCGCTGCGCGGCAGCGGCCGTTACCTCGCCGGGATAAGGATGGCTGCAGCAGGCGTTGGTCCACAGGTGGGCGCCATGATACTTGGTGGCAGCGCGCTGCTGCAGCAGCATGCAGCCTTCGCTGTCGAAAATAAAAACAGAAAAAGCACGGTGCAGCACGCCTTTTTCGTGCGCCTCCATCTTGGGCATGGTGCCAATGGCCTCGTCCTGCTCGTTTACCAATATCACTTCGGGTTCGGACATGGATAGTTTATAGTTTTTAGTCTTTAGTTTTTAGTTAAAAGGAAAAAGAGACGTTTGGGAAATGAAAAATTCAAAATGAACAGCCAAAAGGAAAAAGAGACGTTTTAAAAAACTGCTGTTTTTCCTTTCATCTGAACATTTAAACTTATAAACCTCTCAACTTTTCAAAACGTCTCATTTTCCTTTTAAATAAATCGCTGCCTTTTGTCTCACATTTCCCGTTTCACTTCTCACGTTCAAAACAAACGTCTTTTTTCCTTTTACATTTTTCATTTTGCATTCATCTATTCACCATTCACAATTGACAATTCACTATAGCATCCGCAAACTGTTCTTCACGCCGGCGCGGAAAACAATGTAAGCCTTCTGGTAGTTGGCAATGCGAATGCGCTTTTGCAAAATGTGCTGGTGGTGCGTGCTTTTAATTTTATTGAACAGAGAATAATAATATTTATACGCTACGTACACACCAAACCGCGCCTTCATGGGCAATGCCAGAATACCGTTGTAAGCTTTTTCAAAGTCGGCTTCAATATCGTGCTCGATGGCCTCTTTATCACTTGCTGTAAAGTTATGAAAATCGCAGCCGGGAAAATAAAGCCGCGAAAGGTCGTTGAAGTCGCTTTGAATATCGCGTAAAAAATTCACTTTTTGAAAAGCGGCGCCTAATGCGCGAGCGCCATCTTCCAGCTTTTTGTACAAATCTTTATCGCCGTTGCAAAACACGTGCAGACACATCAGCCCCACCACTTCGGCGGAGCCGTAAATGTATTCTTCATAGCCCTGCCGGTCGTATTTGTTTTCGGTAAGGTCGCTTTCCATGCTTTTAAAAAACGCTTCTATCAGGTGGTGCTCAATGCCGTAATCATTTACCGTTTTTTGAAACGAATTAAGCACCGGGTTCAGGCTAATACCCTGCGCCAGCGCGGTGTAGGTTTCAGCCTTAAATTGGCGCAACATTTCAGGCTTGTTGTGCTCGTGAAAGGTATCTACAATTTCATCGGCCAGGCGCACAAAACCATAGATGTTGAAAACAGGTGTGCGCAGGTCGGCGTGCAGCATTTTAATGGCTGATGAAAAAGAGGTACTGTACTTGATAGTAATGGCGCGGCTGCAATCGTAGCAGGCCTTGTTAAAGAGTTCAACCGTCATGTGTGTTTACGTATTAAACAGTTTTAAAACTTGTTTTGAAACAACCTCTCCGCTGATAAGGCTGGGTGGTACGCCCGGCCCGGGTACGGTAAACTGCCCGGTGTAAAAAAGATTACTTACTTTTTTACTGCGGCAGGATGGTTTTAAAATGGCGGTTTGTAATAAGGTGTTGGCCAGCCCGTAGGCGTTGCCCTTGTACGCATTGTAGTCGGCCTTGAAATCGCTGACGGAAAATGCTTTTTTGTAAACGATGGCATCGCGCACGCTTTCGCCGGTGTGCTGCTCCAGTCGGGCCACAATCAAATCAAAATAATGATCCCGCACGGCCTCCGAGTCCTGCTCCAGCCCCGATGCTACCGGTATCAGGAACACTAAATTTTCGTGCCCGGCGGGTGCTACGGTATTGTCGGTTTTAGAAGATACGCTCAGGTAAAACAGCGGGTCGGTGGGCCACTGCGGCTGCGCGTATATTTCGTCGGCATGCTTATTAAAAGGTACGTCAAAAAACAGGGAATGGTGCAAAACGTTGTCCAGCTTTTTTTTCAGCCCCACATAATACATCAGGCAGGAAGGAGCAAGCACTTTTTTATCCCAGTACACTTCGTTGTAGGTTCTGTATTGCTGCGGCAAA
>CBDTUH010000075.1:0-12150 GCA_965363375.1 uncultured bacterium | reverse complement strand
TTACCGCCGAAGCTTTTTATAAAGATTATGATAACGTACCCGTTTCGCTGCGCAATGGTATTTCGCTTTCCAATCTGGGGTCGGACTTTAATGTGCTGGGGAATGAAGCTGTTGTTACAAACGGGAAAGGCCGCGCTTATGGATTTGAATTGTTTGCGCAGCAAAAATTGACGGAGCGATTTTTTGGTATTCTTTCCTACACGTTTTACCGGTCGGAGTACAATGGCAGAACTGGCGAATTTATTCCGAGCAGCTGGGACAACCGGCACCTGTTAAGTGCCACTATGGGTGTTAAATTATCCCGCAATTGGGAGATTGGTGTAAAGTTCCGCTTCCAGGGTGGCGCACCTTATACACCTTTTGATGACGCAGCATCGCAACTAAACTACCTTTCGCGCGGACAAGGCATTTTGGATTATGCAAGATTGAACACGTTACGTCTTAACAGCTTCCATTCCAGCGATCTGCGCATCGATAAAAAATGGAACTTACGCCGTACCACTATCGACCTGTTTTTAGACATCACCAACTGGTACCTTGCCAAAAGTTCGGAACCGGACAGCTATACCTTCAAGCGCAATGAGGGCAATACAGGTTTTGCTACCACAGATGGTCAGCCCATAAAAGTAAATGGCAGCAATGCTATACCGGTGCGCCTTGTCAACAGCGATGCCTCGGTAACGCCGTCCATTGGTTTTATCATTGAGTTTTAAAAGGAAAAAGAGACGTTTTTAAAAAGGTCAGTAGAGCCACCCTTTTGAATTTAAAGGAACTTAACGTATTAAGGTAGATAATATGAATGTCGTTATTTTTTAGATGTAAACAACGATCGTTAGTCTTTAACTTAAAATAATTGCTCCTTATATTTTGGTACCAATAAATAATCAATAATCGATTTGTATTTTCTTTGTGATATAAATAGTATTTCTTCAATGCTAAAAGACTATCTTCACCCAGTTAATTTGAGTCTTGCATCAGTATTTTATTAATTAGTCTGCTTTTCAACCTGCATCTTAGTTATTTTTTTACTCCTCGCCTTCCTCAAATATTTTTTAATTATTTTATTTTTTCAGAAATGAACATTTATGTTTCAAACTTAAGCTTCAACGTACAGGATGAAGACTTAAGAGAGTTTTTTACACCTTATGGTGAGGTTTCAACAGCTAAAATCATTACAGACAGGGAAACCGGTCGTTCAAGAGGCTTCGGCTTTGTTGAAATGAGTGATGATGTTGCTTCTAAAAAAGCAATTGCTGAATTAAACGAAGCAACAGTTGAAGGCAGAACCATTAAAGTTATGGAGGCTAAGCCAAAAGAGAATAGGCCTTCCCGTGATTTTAACAATGGAAACAGCTACAACAAAAACAGGTATTAATCTGTTTTCCGATAAAAAAGCCCCGATAAAAAGGGGCTTTTATTTTACATTATTCTATAGCAAAAAATAAAAAAATGGATAGTTTTTCTAAAGAAATTATAGTAGGCAATGAAAGCAGGAAGTTTCAGTTTCAACGAATGGAAAATGTAAACGGCGTAAAGTTTTTTATCACATCAAAAGATGAAAAAATGAAGCCAATTTCTTTTAGTTTAAGACGTGGCGTGGAAAATAAATGGAAGCTTATGCCAGGCTCTTTAAGGTGGTTGTATGAAATTGAGTCCCAGTTATCTGATGCCATAATGGATACGCGGTTAAATTAAAACTTAGCTGTCTAAGGGTTTACCTTTCATCAACCAAATGTTGAACACCTAAAAATATTGGCTTGTAGTTTAAAGGTGTAGCTCTTAATCTCCTGAACCAAAGTACATCAAAAAGGTTTCAGTCGAAAGATCATGTTTTACAAGTTGTAGAAAGACTATGATAATTAACCTGACTGCCTTTTATAATAACTGAGTTCATTTGATTTTAGCCCTTCTTTACATACTTCGTCAAAATCACAATCGTTTGATCGTTTACCTTTCCTTCAATTTGTCCGGTATTATCGGGCACTAAGCGTATGCGTTTTACAACCGTACCTTTGGCTGCGGTAAAGTTGGTGCCTTTTACATTCAGGTTTTGCGTTAGCACGACGGTATCGCCGGTTTCCAGCGTATTGCCATAAGCATCTTTATGCACATCGGCCACTTCAAAAGCGCTCAATGCCCATTGTATAGTAGCTTCATCCAGGTCAACAGAACTCATCACGCTACTGGCCCATTCTTCGTCTTTATAAGTATGCAGCAAACGGTAACTCAATGCCTGCACGCTGGGCTCGCTATTCCAGATGCTGCCCTCCAGCACACGCCAGTAATCACTTTTGCCCTCTTCGCCCATGGCCGTTAAGCAGGTATCGCAAAGTGCTACTTTGTTTTCAATAGCGTCGTCGCTTTTGGGGCTTACAGTATATTCATGCACGGCAGGCTGTGTGTTGCACAATTCGCAGGTACCTTCGCAGCGGTCTTTCAGTTGGTTGCTTATGGCCATTACATCTTATTTAGGTGCCGCAAAGGTAACAATTAGCAGGCGGTGTTCCTTTTTCTTTTACATCGTAACTTCATAGTATATTTTTTCAGGCTTCATTCTTCCTCTTTACCAAAACATAATTGCTATGAAACAGGGCAGCCACGCCACTCAAAAACCCGCACGACCAACGTCACTCACCATTTTATGCATACTCAGTTTTGTCGGCGCAATGGTTATGCTGCTGGGCTATATCAATTCTTATTTCGATTACAAAGGCATGAACGCACACTTTGCTGACTCCTTTCTAATAATGGCCCTTTTTAAACTGGTGATGCTGGCTGGCGTAGTGCTGATGTGGAATCTGCGCAAAACCGGTTTGTACCTCTACCTCGCCGGGCAGGCAGCAGCGCTTATTTATCCTTTTGCATCGGGCACGGCCGATACTGTTTTGGGCTTACTGGTGATTCCTGTTTTGCTGATATCAATTCTTTTTATTGTGTTGTTTGCTCGCCAGTGGAAGTTTTTGCATTGATGCATGAAAACATAAAGGGTAGATGACTTTACTTTATAGAAAATAATTTCTATTAAACGGGTCTTAGTAAGGCTAAAATATTTGCATTCTTGTGAGTACTATTGTAAATGAAACTATTTGCTTTATGGATTTTCAGTTTTCTTTTTATAAACAAATTACAAAGCCAAAACTGTAATGCATTAGATAAAGTGCCTTTTTTTACAAGCATAAAATTGGGCGGTCAAATGCCGGAAAAACTCGCCACCTGTGGGCAAGAAAAGATTGTTGATCTCTCCACTTACAGACTATTGCGTATTGCGTATGACAGTTTAAATAAGAATTGCAAAAAACAATACGCAGACCTTTTCACGTATCATAAAGTGCGCTTTTCAAATACACAAATTGAAGGGGATAATAAGGGGAGAATAACGGCTGTAAACATGTATTCGTTTTTAGACGCAGCAGTTGCCGGTAGTGCGATCAATTACCAACCACCAGCTGAATTTACAGCCCTCTACAAAAAGCTGCAATCCCTATATGGCGAGCCTGGTACAGAGAAGCGCCCACGCAAATGGATTCGCTTTTTATCAGGGAAAGGGGCATGCGGCAAATGGTTGGCTGGTATTGCAGCGACATTTTTTTAGAGTTGCGCGTATGCTATGGGGCGCAGGAAAATATGCTGAATATGATATCTGTAAATATCAGGAGCACGGCGTTCGATTTTCCGGAAGTAGAGAAAAAGTTGAATTGATGGACATAAAAAAAGGATTGCCAAACGGCAATCCTTTTTTAAAAGGGTTTTGAAACATTTTATTATAAATGTATCGCCTCACCATAAGCCACTTCAATGGCGTCTTTTACGCTTTCGGAAATGGTCGGGTGGGGGTGAATAGAATTCAACACTTCGTGGTAAGTTGTTTCCAGCTTGCGGGCAGTAACCGTTTGTGCGATAATTTCGGTTACGTTGTAGCCAATCATGTGCGTGCCCAGCCACTCGCCGTACTTCGCATCAAAAATTACTTTTACAAAACCTTCGGTATGGCCGGCAGCGGATGCTTTACCTGATGCACTTAATGGGAATTTGCCTACTTTAATTTCGTAGCCGGCTTCTTTTGCCTGCTTTTCGGTAAAACCAACCGACGCAATTTCAGGAACGCAATAGGTACAACCCGGCACGTTGCCATAATCCAGCGGCTCAGGCTGATGTGCCAATTTCTTCTCGGCGTAACCAATGGCTTCTACAGTAATGATGGCTTCTTTAGAGGCTACGTGTGCCAGTGCCTGGCCCGGAGCGCAGTCGCCAATGGCGTAAATGCCCGGCACATTGGTTTGGCCGTATTTATCAACCGCTACGCGGCCTTTTTCTACTTTCACGCCCAGTTCTTCCAGGCCAATACCTTCCACGTTGGCTTGCACGCCTACAGCGCTTAGCAGCACATCGGCTTCCAGCACCTGCTCGCCCTGCGCGGTTTTAATAGTTGCTTTTACGCCGGTACCTGAAGTATCTACTTTGGTTACTTCCGCATTCACCATAATGTTGATGCCCTGCTTTTTGAAGCTTTTTTCCAGTTCTTTCGAAATCTCTTCATCTTCAACAGGAACAATGCGCGGCATAAACTCAACGATGGTTACTTTGGTGCCCATGCTGTTATAGAAATAGCCAAACTCTACGCCTATGGCGCCGGAGCCTACCACAATCATACTTTTAGGTTGCTCGGGCAGTACCATGGCTTCGCGGTAGCCAATAATTTTTTTACCATCAATGGGCATCGAAGGCAGTTGACGCGCACGGCCACCTGTTGCAATAATAATATGTTTGCCTTCTACGGTTTGTTTTTTATTGTCAGCGCCGGTAACTTCAATTTTGCCTTTGGCTACAACTTTGCCAAAGCCCATCACCACATCAATTTTGTTTTTGCGCATCAGAAACTGTACGCCTTTGCTCATTTTATCGGCCACGCCGCGGCTGCGTTTTACCACAGCGCCAAAGTTGTGCTGGCCGGTAGCTTCCAGGCCAAAATCCTGCGCGTGCTTAATGTATTCATATACCTGTGCACTTTTAAGGAGCGCTTTGGTAGGAATGCAACCCCAATTCAAACAAATACCACCCAGGCTTTCCTTTTCTATGATTGCTGTTTTAAAACCTAACTGTGCAGCGCGGATGGCGGCCACATAACCACCGGGACCACTGCCAAGAACAACTACGTCGTATGCCATGTTGATTTAAGATTTACGTTTTAAGATTTGAAGAGGGCGCCCCAAAAAACCTTTGTTTTTGCTTTTTAAAAACCGGTTTTGGGCACAACCGTCTATTGCGTGGCGAAGCTAAACTAAAATAGAGAAAGTGCAAAAGCGGGAAGGGGGAGTTTGTAGTTTGTAGTTTTTAGTTTTAGTTGGGAGCCAAAAGGAAAAAGAGACGTTTTGAAAAATGTATAATTTGAAAATGTAAAAGGAAAAAGAGACGTTTTTTCTCTCTAACTTCAAACTAGAAACTACAAACTATAGACTATTTTTGCACCATGCAAAAGTACCAACCGGTGCCGCGCGCCGTTTACGAAGCCCTGGAGGAACTGTATCTGATGAAGGAGGGCGCCATTTTTACTTTTGAGGAAGGGGGTACCCACCGCACAGTGCTGAATGTGCTTATTATGGACCTGCACCAGCAAGACGATGGCGAGTGGGTAACGCTGGAAGGCGGCCTGCGCCTGCGGCTCGACCAGTTGGTGGCCATTAACGGCAAACCGCTGCAGTATTGGGTGTAAGAGCCCGGCCCGACGTCAGCAAACGTTAAAATAGAGGTGTAAAATAGAGTTTGCGCCACTTTTTTTAGATTTTACTTTTTACTTTTTACCTTTTTCCCTACCTTTGCACTCCAAAATTTTTTGAAGTCATGGCACGAGTATGTCAGGTTACGGGTAAAACGCCAATCACAGGTCATCATGTTTCTCACTCAAACATCAAGACCAAGCGTCGTTTTCTGCCCAATTTGCAAACCAAGAAGTTTTTCTTGGCCGAAGAAAACAAATGGATTACGATGAAACTGTCGGCTGACGGTATCCGTACCATCAATAAAAGAGGTTTATACGCTGTTGTAAAAGAGCTGCGCGCTCAGGGACAGCACATTTAATAATCATAACTGTCATCCTGAGCCGAGGCAAAGGATAAAATAATTAACAATGGCAAAGAAAGGAAACCGCGTACAGGTAATTCTGGAGTGCACCGAGCAAAAAACAACGAATGTGCCCGGTACCAGCCGTTACATTACCGAAAAAAACAAAAAGAACAACCCTGAGCGTCTGGAGCTGAAGAAATTCAACCCCAACCTGAAAAAGGTAACTGTTCATAAAGAAATTAAGTAAACTGGTTAATGAGTTAATAGGTTAAAAAGTGCCTATTACTGATTAACATATTAACGTCATCAACTTTTTAACTCATTCATCATGGCAAAAGCAGCATCAAAGAACGCCAAGGTAAAAGACGTAAAAGCCGCCGCCGAGGCAAAGAACTGGACCAAAGTGATCAAGGCCGTTCGCAGCCCCAAAACCGGCGCTTACTCTTTTAAAGAGCAGATCGTTCACAAAGACAAAGTGAAGGATTTCCTGGCGCAGAAATAATTTCAAGGGTTAGTAAATTTTCCTGGAAGGCTGCCTCCCCGCGAGGCAGTTTTTCGTGTGTACATAGGTGAGGCGCAAAAAGGAAAAAGAGACGTTTGGGAGAAGTCGACAGACGGCAGTCGGCAGCCGGAACAGCCCATAAACTGTAAAAGGAAAAAGAGACGTTATGTATTCCAGCTTTTGAATTTCTATTTAGCTTTTCTTGCGTCGCACTCTTGTACGTTGGGTAACCCTATTCACCATTGACAATTAACAATTCACAAAAGGAAATTGGGACGTTTTAAAATTACTGTCATCTGTCCTCTATCCACTGTCAACTTCATTGTACCTCACACTATTTAGCTATCTTTAAGCGCAATTTTTATAGTGCCTAAAGCCTTTACAATATGGGATTTTTTGATAAGCTGTTTGGTAAAAAAGAAAAACAAAGCCTGGATGAAGGCTTGCAGAAAACAAAAGAAAACTTCTTTTCTAAAGTTAGCAAAGCCATTGCCGGCAAAAGCACCGTAGACGAAGAAGTACTCGACAACCTGGAAGAAGCCCTGGTAACCGCCGATGTAGGCATAGAAACCACCGTGCAGATTATTGACAGAGTAGAGGCCCGCGTGGCCAAAGACAAATACCTCAACACCTCCGAACTCAACAAAATACTGCAGGAAGAAATAGAAGCTACGCTGGTAGATGCGCCTTCGGCTAATTCCTACGCCTTCGATAGCGACCTGCCCACAAAGCCTTATATTATTCTGGTTGTGGGTGTAAACGGTGTGGGCAAAACCACCACTATCGGCAAACTGGCCTACAACTTTAAAAAAGCAGGCAAATCTGTTTTATTGGGCGCTGCCGATACGTTTCGTGCTGCCGCAGTAGACCAGCTCACCATTTGGAGCGACCGTACCGGCGTGCCCATTGTAAAGCAACCTATGGGCTCCGACCCGGCTGCTGTGGCCTTTGATACAGCGCAAAGTGCCGTGTCGCGCGGGTCGGAAGTGGTGCTGATAGATACCGCAGGGCGCCTTCACAACAAAGTACACCTGATGGATGAGCTGAGCAAAATAAAACGCTCGGTGCAAAAGGTAATTCCCGGTGCGCCGCACGAAGTGCTATTAGTATTGGATGGCTCTACAGGCCAAAACGCCATTGAGCAGGCTAAGCATTTTACGGCCGCAACCGATGTTACGGCGCTGGCCATTACCAAACTCGACGGCACAGCCAAAGGCGGTGTGGTGCTGGCCATTGCCAACCTGTTCAAAATTCCCGTAAAGTTTATTGGCGTAGGTGAAAAAATGGAAGACCTGCTGGTGTTTGATAAGCACGAGTTTGTGGATTCGCTTTTCAGCCTGAAAGAAGACTAGGAGCGAAAAGGAAGAAGATACGTTTTGGAGGTCAAAAGTTAAAAGTGAAAGGATTTAAAAGGAAAAAGAGACGTTTTGCAGTTCCTGCTCTTCACAAACAATAGCCGATTTACGGTCAACTTCAAACCATGGCGCAATCCATCATACAGGTTATTAAAGGAGATATTACCACCATCAGTGTTGATGCTATTGTAAATGCGGCCAACAGCGGGCTGCTGGGTGGTGGCGGTGTGGATGGAGCCATTCATCGCGCCGGCGGGCCGGCTATTTTAGAAGAATGTAAAAGAATTGTGGCGCGTCAGGGTGGTTGCCCCACCGGCGAAGCCGTTATTACCACAGCTGGAAATTTACCGGCAAAATACGTGATACACACCGTGGGTCCAATCTGGCAGGGTGGTTCCGATGGCGAAACGGAACTTTTAGCCAGTTGCTACACCCGTTCCTTAAAGCTGGCTGCAGCGCATCAGTGCCGGTCAATTGCATTTCCCAACATCAGCACTGGCGTTTATGGCTTTCCCAAACAGCAGGCGGCACATGTGGCTAAGCAAGCGGTCCGGCAGATTTTGCAATCATCAAAAGCATTTCAAACCATTTTAATGGTCTGCTTTGATGATGACAATTATATGCACCTGCAGCAGGCTTTGAAAAATGAGGACTAAAAACGTCTGTTTTTCCTTTTACATTTTTCATTTTACCCAAAACGTCTCACATTACTTATACTTCATTCACTGTGGCCACATTTCCTTCTTTGATGGCTTTCGGTTTTTTCAGGGAAAAAAAGATCAGCAGGCCAAAAATAACAGCAATAGACGAGGCAATCAGCACCGATACCTTGGCAAATTGTATCACTTCAAAATCAGTAAAGGCCAGGTTGGAAATGAAAATTGACATGGTAAAGCCGATGCCGGCCAAAGCACCAGCCCCCGCCATATGCTTCCAGCTTACATAGTTGGGCAGATTTACAAGGCCCGACTTTACCAGCATCCAGCAAAAAAGCAAAATGCCTATAGGTTTACCCAGTACCAGCCCGAAGATAATGCCGAGGCTGTTGCGCGTGGTCAGCTCGCGGTACCAGCCTTCGGCCAGCATAATGCCTGTATTGGCCAGCGCAAAAAGCGGCAGTATAAAAAAGGCCACGGGCTTGTGCAGAAAATGCTGCAGGTGGTACGAGGGGTTGCTATCATCATCTTTAGTAAACGGAATGGCAAAGGCCAGCAGCACACCGGTAATGGTGGCGTGCACACCCGATTTTAGCATACAATACCACATAATCACACCCGGAATCAGGTAGAAAACGAGCTTGTGCACTTTCAGCCGGTTAAACAGCAGCAGCATGGCAAAAATGCCGCCTGCGCCACCCAGGTAGCCCCAGGCAATACCCGAATTGTAAAAAATGGCAATTACCAATATGGCGCCCAGATCGTCAATAATGGCCAGGGCCGTTAAAAATATTTTTAAAGAATAAGGCACCCGGTTGCCCGCCAGCGACAGCATGCCCAGCGCAAAAGCAATATCAGTAGCCATGGGTATGCCAAAGCCAGATTGGGTGGGTGCACCTGCATTAAACAAAAAGTGAAGACCTGCCGGCACCACCATGCCGCCAATAGCCGCTGCTATGGGCAACAGCGCATTGCGCAGGTTCGACAGCTCGCCCACATAAATTTCACGTTCAATCTCCAACCCCACCAGCAGAAAAAAGATGGCCATCAGCCCGTCGTTGATCCAGTGCTCCACCGAATATTTTAGTTCCACGCGCGAAAAAGAAGCATCAAGGTATTGGTGCCAAAAATGGGTATAGCTTTCGCCCCAGACGCTGTTGGCTATAAAAAGAGAAATAATGGTACAGAAAAGCAGCACAATGCCACCCGATTTTTCGCTGTTGGTAAAGTCACGGAACATGTGTGCAAAGCGTCTATTCATCTGCTGTCGGTTTAAAATAGTAATCAAAGAGCGGCAAACTTATTTAGAAATTCGTAAACACTGTGCCCCAACATTTGTACCTACCTTTGCGCCCTTACAATGAAAGCAAGAACTCTTAAAAAAGACAAGGTCAACATTATTACGCTGGGCTGCAGCAAAAACATGGTAGACAGCGAAGTGCTGAGCGGCCAGTTGCAGGCCAACGAAATTGACGTGGTGCACGAAAGCGGTAAAAAAGATCACAACATCGTAATAGTAAACACCTGCGGTTTTATTGATAAAGCCAAGGAAGAAAGCGTGAATACGATATTGGAACAGGTAGCCTTAAAACAAAAAGGCCGCCTCGATAAAGTGTACGTAACCGGTTGCCTCAGCCAGCGCTACCGCGATGACCTGGAGCAAAGCATTCCTGAAGTGGATGCCTGGTTTGGTACGATGGAGCTGCCCCTGATATTAAAGCGTTTTGAAGCCGATTATAAAAGCGAATTGATAGGCGAGCGCCTGCTGGCCACGCCGCAGCACTATGCTTACATGAAAATTGCTGAAGGCTGCAACCGCACCTGCGCCTTTTGTGCCATTCCGCTGATGCGTGGAGGACATACCAGCCGCAGTATGGAAGACCTGGTAAAAGAAGCCGAAACATTGGCCAAAAGAGGTGTAAAAGAAATTTTGCTGATTGCACAGGAGTTGACATATTACGGTCTTGACTTGTACAAAAAGCGCATGCTGCCCGACCTGCTCAAGCGCCTCAGTGATGTAGAAGGCATTGAATGGATAAGGCTGCACTACGCTTACCCGCATAAGTTCCCGATGGAGATTTTGGATGTAATGAAAGAGCGCCCGAACATTTGTAATTACCTGGATATGCCGCTGCAGCACGCCGCCGACAATATGCTCAAGGCTATGCGCCGCAACATCACCCGCGTGGAGATGGAAGATCTGCTGCAACAAGTGCGCGAAACGGTTCCCGGCATTTGCCTGCGCACTACGCTTATTGCCGGCTTCCCCGGCGAAACGCTGGATGATGTGGAAGAACTGAAAACGTTTTTAGAGAAACAGCGCTTTGACCGGGTAGGCACCTTTACTTATTCGCACGAAGAAGACACACCGGCATTTGGATTGGTAGATAACATTCCGGCTGAAGAAAAGCAGCGCCGTGCGGAAGACATTATGAACGTGCAGCAGGAGATCAGTTACGAAAAAAACCAGGAGAAAATTGGGCAGACCTTTAAAGTGCTGGTGGATAAAAAAGAAGCCGGCCGCTACCTGGGCCGCACCGAGTTTGACTCTGTTGAAGTAGACAACGAAGTTATCATTCAATCCCACAAAATATTACTGCCCGGCGAATTTTGCAACGTCAAAATTACCCGCGCTTATGACTACGACCTGGAAGGCGTTGTAGTTTAAAAGGAAAAAGGAAGGTTTATAAAACCTTCCTTTTTTTAGGCTTATTCGTCGTGATCTTCTTCCTCGCCATTGGGCGATGCATTTTCTGTTGCTACATAATCAGGTCTTATTTCGCTGTGGCGTATTTGTCCGCCCAGGTGGGCGGTTTGCGCCAATGCGCCGGCACTGCCAATAGCCAGTACTAAAACTGCTATCCGCATACCTTTTGCAAAGCGACCAGTAAAGAAAATACCTGCCAATGCCGCAAGCCCTGTAGCTATTATTACAATAAGGGCAATTTTAGCTACTTCTTCATGTTCTTCAATAATGGGCTCGGAAACGCCGGGCAGGTTTTCAATTGCATGCTCGGTGCCTTCGCCGGTAAAGTAAACCGGCAGCGCAAAAAGGGCAGCCGCGGCCAGCGTAAAAAAAGCCACCTTGGTTAAAAAAGAATTTTTTATAAAGTAAGAACCTATTAAAAAAGCGATGCCTGTAAATGATAAAATGACCGGCACGTGTGTAAGTGCCAGGTGTATTTGTGTAGCGTTCATAAAAGTATAGTTGTATTGTTTTTAAATGGAATGTCTTTTCAGCAATTCAACTATACGGTCTGTGGCGGGTGAAAGATGGCAAAGCTGCGCGCGCAAAGCGGTTTTCCGGTAAAAAAGGCAAAAGGTTTTTGAGACGTTGGTGCTGGCTTTAGGCCTGTTTCCGGCGGCGCTGTTGGTACATAAACGAGGGTTAGAATTTCGCTGTTATAATTGTTAAAAGGTAACTGACTGTCGGCAGCCATGTCTTCATCTTGGTGATGGGCATTGTAATGTTGCTGTAGAAAGTCAACCAGCGTCAGGCCTTTGCTTTCTCCACGGTGGGCTATATAATGCTGCACAGCAAAGGGCAGCCGCAACAGTTGTCCCAACTCGGTTTGCG